>JBBRKD010000009.1:0-11446 GCA_038218255.1 Hyphomicrobiales bacterium
GCGTGGCCGACACCGGCGTCCCCGGCCTTCTCACCGGCTACTACGAACCCCTCCTCGACGGGTCCCTGACGCCGGATGTGCGCTTTCCCGTCCCGCTCTATCGTCGCCCGCCCGATCTCGAAAACGTCGTGCCCGAAGCGCAGCGCGGCACGGCTGGCGTCGGCCTCACGCATGTGCGCCGCATCGGCGCGGAAGCAGGCACCGAGCCCTACGCCACCCGCGAGGCGATCGAACGCGGCGCGCTCAGCGGCCAGGGTCTCGAACTCGTCTGGCTCGCCGATCCGGTCGACGCGTTCTTCCTCCACGTCCAGGGCTCGGGTGCCATCCGCCTCGCCGATGGCTCGCTGATGCGCGTCACCTATGACGGCAAGAATGGCCACCCCTATACGTCGGTCGGCCGCACGCTGATTGCCGACGGCACGTTCACAGCCGACGGCCTCACGTTGCAGGTCATGGGTGATTATCTGCGCGCCGATCCCGAACGCGCCCGCGCGATCCTGTGGCGCAACGCGAGCTATGTGTTTTTCCGTGCGCTCGACGGAGACAACCCTGTCGGCGTCCTCGACACGCCACTTGCCACCGGCCGCAGCCTTGCGGTCGACACAGCCTTCCACGCGCTCGGCACGCCGATCTATGTCTCCGCGCCGGCCATGAAGCATGTCGCGCCGTCGGGCTTTCATCGGCTGATGGTCGCCCACGACGTTGGGTCTGCGATCACGGGGCCCGAGCGCGGCGATATCTATTTCGGCTCGGGCGACGCAGCGTTGGCACACGCTGGCATCACCAAACACGCGGGCACGTTTTTCGTCCTGGTCCCAACCGTCGATGCGACCGTTGCGCCCCCGGTCCAGCCCGAGCGCGCGCCATGAGCGGCGGTAAACGCGGCAAGCGCTCGCGCTCCGGCCTGACGCCCGACGAACAGGCGCTGTGGGACCATGCGGCGGCTTCCATGACGCGGCTCGCCAACGCCAAGGATCGCATTCCAGACGGGCCCGATCCGGCATCGTTCGACGCCGACGGGTTTCACGCGGCAATGGCTGGCGTCCAGCGTCGGGCGGCTGCTGAAACGCCGTCTGGCAAAGCCATGGCCCGCAAGGGAATGCCGCCCCCCTTCGCGTTGCCGGGGCTGCCCAGCCCGCCACCGCCTGCGAAAAAATCGCGCTCGCCGGAATTGACGGCCTTCGACCGCAAGAGCGCAAAGCGCCTGCGGGCGGGCGGCATCGAGATCGAAGCCCGCCTCGACCTCCACGGCATGCGCCAGGATGAAGCCCACGGCGCGCTCCGCCGGTTTCTTGCCTCGTGCCAGTCGCGCGAGTTACGCTGGGTGCTCGTGATCACCGGCAAAGGCGCGCCGGAACGGTCGGGCTGGTTTGGCGACGACGGCGATCCGCACCCGGGATCAGGCGGCCCATCGGGCGCTGACCCGTGGGACCGCGCCGCCCCGCGGGGCATCATCCGCCGCAACATCGCTGGCTAGCTCGCGTCGCCCGACGTCGCCCCCTTGGTCGTCAGCTACACTCAAGCCGCCCCCCACCACGGCGGCTCCGGCGCGATCTATGTGCAGGTGAGGAAGCGGGGTTAACACCCGCTCCCCAGCCCTGCCAACGCGGCGGTGATGCCGGTGAGGGAGAACGTGTCGGTGATTGACGTGCCGCGTTCGGAGACGGACTGGACGGAGAGCTTTGTGCCCTTTTTCATGGCTTCGAGTAGCTTGAGTTCAGCCGTTGCGTCCGCCACAAATGCGCGGTCGTCTTTGATGAACAGCTTGAAGCTCGCGCCCGCCGTCCCTCCCCCGGCCCCGCCCGCCGATCCGCCCGTCACGGCCAGCACGGGTTCGCTCGCCTTCTTGATCGGGAAGCCGAGTTTCACGCTGACTTCGCCCTTCACGCCGTCGGTCGGCCAGGCTGAAATGTAGAGCAGTGCTGGATCGCGCTTCAGACCCGTTGGCTCGGTCGCAGCGGGCGGGGTCGCGACGAAGCACAGTTTGGCAACGCCTGGCCCCTCGTTTGAGTAGAGCGTCCAGTCGCCGAACTTGCCCAGCACGTTGGCTGCCTGCGCTGGTATCGCTGCTGCGATCAGGAGCGCTGCCACAACCACCTGTCTCATTGGTGTCCCTTGCTCAATTGTCGTGCCCCACCGGCGCGCGGGCCTTGGCGATCGCGTCGGCTGTCGGACCGCCCACAGATACTGGCCGTTCGGCGAACCGCGCCATGCTTTTTACCCGGTCGTACATGACGATTGCGCCAGCCATCGCGACATTCACACAAAACGATGTCGGGATTTTCACCACATAGTCGCAGCGCTCGACCAATTCGGGCGACAGCGAACCGCGCTCGGGCCCCAGCACGTAGGCCGCCCGGAACGGATGGCGGAAGCTTGGCAAGTCGATTGCCTGTTCGATCAGCTCGACGCCCACGAGTTTGCAGCCCGACGGCAGCGCCATGTCGTCGAGGCCGCCCCAGTTGTAGTGCGGGAGATGCCATTGGCCCTTGGACGTGTCTGCGCGGGCTTCGAGTGCCTGATAGGTCGCGCCGACCGTGAACGTGAAATGCGCGCCAAACCCGTGGGCTGAGCGCATCAGGTTGCCAAGGTTGAGCGATTTCGACATGCGTTCTGCGCCGATCGCGAAATAGCCGCGCGGCAGCGGGGGCCAGGGCTGGGGGTGGCCTGAGAGTTGCGGGGGACCTGAGGGCTGTTCCATCAAAGTTCAGTCTCTGCTTGCAGCGCGATGTGTTGTGCGATTGTACCATGGCGTCGTGTTTTGTGCTTCGTTCCCCTTTGCCACGTGAGATGCCTGTGAAAGCTGTTCTTTGCCACGCGCTTGAGGGCGCTCAAGCCCTGGTTTTGGACGACATCCCTGATCCAGTGGCCGCACCTGGCTCCGTCGTGGTTCGAGTGACCGCAGTCGGACTCAACTTCTTTGACACGCTCATCACGCGGGGGACGTATCAGACCAAGCCGCCGCTGCCGTTCTCGCCGGGTGGAGAAATCGCAGGCGTCGTCGAGACGCTGGGGGCTGGCGTCAGCGGCTGGTCGCCCGGCGACCGGGTCATGGCCTACCTTGGCTACGGCGGTGCGCGGGAGCAGGTCGTCGTTGCGGCCGACCGCCTCATCGCCATACCACCTGGCGTGTCGGACATTGTCGCCTGCGGCATCCCCATCACCTACGGCACGGCGCTGCACGCGTTCCGCGAGCGCGCGTCGCTGCGCCCTGGCGAGACCGTTGCGGTTCTCGGCGCTGCCGGTGGCGCGGGCCTAGCAGCGGTGGAAGTTGCCAAGCTGATGGGAGCGCGTGTCATCGCGGTTGCATCGTCGGCAGAAAAACTTGCACTTTGCCGGGCGCATGGGGCTGATGAGACGCTCGATTATAGCGGCGATCTTGACCTCAAGACCGCACTGCGCGACCTGACGGGCGGCGTTGGCTGCGACGTCGTTTTCGATTGCGTTGGCGGCGCGCACGCCGAGCCCGCATTCCGCGCGCTCGCCTGGAAGGGTCGCTTCCTCGTCGTCGGGTTTGCCAGCGGGGATATTCCCAAGTTGCCGCTCAACCTGACACTTTTGAAGGGTGCGTCGGCCATCGGCGTGTTCTGGGGGGAGGCTGTGCGGCGCGATCCTGCCGGGCACCGTGCCGATATGGACTTCGCGCTCGCGGGCGTGGCCGATGGCCGTCTTAAGCCCCATGTCCACGGCGTTTACGCGTTGGCTGAGATCGCAGCGGCGATCGGGTTACTCGAACGGCGTGAAGCCAGCGGCAAGGTTGTGCTTAGTGTCTGAGCGCCGTTTGGTAGGGAACTCGAGTTCAGACTGTTGGTTGAGATCAGCCTGGGGCGTTTTGTGCCGTGAGCGCGCGGGGTCTTTGGATTAAGCACCTTCGGCTTCAAGCGGATTGTCCGCATGCGTGCCTGTCAATTGTGATTGGAAACCTGCGTGCGGCGATGTTAATCTCTTCGTCTCGATTTCAGTGTGAAAAGGTCCAGGCGTAGCGGTATGCTCATCAGTGCGCGTTCCAGGCCCCGACAGGGGTTGGTCTTGTTTGTCTGCAGTGTCCTTTGCGGGATCACGCTGGGGCTCGGCGTCCTCGCGTTCTGCATGAATTCTTTGATGCGAATGCCCGACCCGTTGGCCGACGTCTCAGGGGTTATGACAACCCAGGTGGTTCGTGACACACCTTCAATACCTGCGGCTGCACTCAGCGCAACTCTCCCCACGCCTCAACGGGTTCAACGTCGCGTTGGAACCGTCGGGACTGCGCTTTCGGGACAGTCGGAGCGTGTGTCGAAAAGCAGCCGAAAGGCGCTCTTGAATGCGCGTGATCCGGTGTTGATTTCGCGGGCTACTCAGCTAGCGGACGCCGGTTTTGACCGTGGCGAGACATCCGACGTTGACCGCGCGGCTCATAGTGTTGATGCGCCGAGCGCGGATCTCGACGAACTTGCCAGCGATCAAATCTGGAAGGCGTCGCGTCGCGATACGTTCCGCACCGTCTGCGTTCGCCTGTGCGATGGCGCGTATGTGCCGATGAGTTTTTCGACGACACGGGGTCGTTTCAAAGCCGACGCTGCCCGTTGTGACAGTAGCTGTTCTACGCCGTCTCGCTTGTTCATCGTCAGGCCGGACGGCGTGCCAGATGACATGGTCGACGTGCAGGGTGCCGCATATGTCGACCTGCCCAATGCCTTCCGGTTCCGCACCACATTCGATGCGTCGTGTGCGTGCCATGGTCACCCTTGGGAACAGCAGGCCCAAGACCGACATCGACAATTCGCAGCCATCGAGGCTGTCGCTGGGGCGAAATCTGCAGCACGCGTGCCGAGTGTGTCGTCGGGTTCGACTTTGGGTTCGCCGTCGGCCAAGTTAGCTGCGGCCGAATTTCCATCCGTTGAAAGCCGAGAGACCATGTCTGACGCGGCGACGTTGGCCGTTCGGAGTTTGCTGTCAGCATCAAGGCACCGCGCCGGTCCGCTGCCCGATGGTGCACAGGACGGGCGCAGCGCAGCCCGACCCGGCTCGCGGTCGGTAACGCTGACCGTTGTGCAGACCGGTACGCCGGTCGTCGCCGATATTTCTCTTCCCACGCGCAAGCCAGATCAGGTTGCCGCTCGGGGTTTGGCTGCGTCCGTCGCCGACAGCGCTCTTCCCACGCGCAAGCCTATTCAAGTTGTGGCCCAGGGCGGGAAAAAAAATGGCGGCCTGAACAAGCCGACGACGTCTCACGGCCAACTGGCTGCTGGCGGGCGTGGCGCAAAAACCGTCGTAGCGTCGGTCCAGCGAGGGTCGCAGATGCAGCGCTCGTTCAAATCCAGTGACTACTGGCGCTTGTCCTATTGGGATGCCGCGCCGTAATTGGGCGGATTTTTTACCGGCTTGGTCGAAGCCGTTTAAACTATCTTCGTGATCTTGCCCGCATGGTAGCTTTGGGCGCGTACCGCCCGTGTCATCAGCGTTTCGAGGGCGTGCGCAGTCTGCGCGCGAAACGGCAGTCGTGCGTTTGCGTGTGTTTCATCTCGTCTGCATTGCTGCGGCTGCATTGGCGGCTCCCCCATCTGCGTCCGCACAGTCCTTTTTTGAGGCGCTCTTTGGTCTTGGTGCTCCCAAGCCGACGCCGATTGCGCCTGTGGCGCGTGTGATCACCGTACCGAGCGCTTTTTCGCGCGATCGCGACCCGTCCGTCGCTACGTCACGCACACGAGGACCCGAGAACGAACGGGGTGGCGAAACCGTCCAAACCATCTGCGTGCGCACCTGCGATGGCTACTTTTGGCCTATCCGCTATCCAGCCGGGCGGGCAGATTTTGCACGCGATGCGCGGATTTGCCAGGCGACCTGCGGCGTTGAGACGAAGCTCTACACCCGCCCTGGCCCGGGTACGGAGCCAGAGGAAATGCGCACGACTGATGGTTCAAGCTATGGCGCAAGCTCTACTGCGTTCGCGTATCGTAAAGGATTGAGCAACGGCTGCGCGTGCCGCCCAATGCCGTGGAGCGATGCCGAGCGTGCCCGGCACGAGGGCTATGTGCTCGCTGAAGCGGAAACCAAGCTGCGGATCGCCGAAGCCGAGGCTGCGAAGGCTGGCGCTGTAAAGGCTGGCGCTTCGCAGGTCGCCATCCGCGCACCGTCGCAAGCTGTTGCCGGGCTGGCCGCGCCCAAATCCGCCCCTTTGCCCGCGCCGTCCGCCTCCTCTGCCGCCCCACTCTCTGCCGCCGCCCTCCCTGCCGCCGCGTCGCCGGTCGACCGACCCGTTCCGCCACCGGGTCCTGCGGAATCGGCTGCCATTGCGAATGCTTTGCGTGTCGCCAGCTTGAACGAGGTTGCGGAAGGACCGCCAGCTGTCACGGCGCCTCCGGTGCCCATTTCACCGCCAGATGCATCGCCACCACCAGCTCCTTCGACGAAAGCTGACAAGCCCAAGTCAAAGTCCTTAGATCGCCCGGCACCCTCGCAGCCGTCTTCCCAGCCGCCAAGCCTGTCACCGGGCCGCACGCGCCTTGCCGAGCGGGCCGCTCCCCAGCCGCGTGTGAAGGTTGCAGCCAGCCAGCCCCAGCCGGGCGTGTCGTTTTTTGGTGGACCAGCCAAGTTTACCTACCCCGGTGACGCCCCAACCCGGCGCTAACCCCTTCACCAGGACCCCCTCACCAGGGCCCCCTCACCATGGATTGCCATCCTCGTCGTCGCCGGTGCCCAAACCGCCGCGCAAGGGATAGAGCGCTTCCACAACATAGGGTCCGCCGCCCGTCCGGGGCCTCGATGAAAACAGCGCAAACCGGTGAATGAACACCGGCTCGAACGCGAGTGTGGCGTTCACTTCGAGGAAGCGCGCCAGTTTCACCGGGTCTGGAACCCGCAGCCGCGCCAAGGTGACATGCGCCTTGAACGGTTGTTTTGATCCGCTCGCCCCGACGCCGCGCGCCACGCGGTCGTTGGCCCGCACCAGGGCTTCGAGCGCAGGCGTTGGCTCGACGGCCGCATAGAGCGTGTGCGGTTCGGTGCCAAAGGTGCCGAGCCCCGTGATGGTCAGATTGAACGCATCGGCCTGCAGCGTTTCGAGCAGATCGCCGATGTCGAGGGCCTGCGCATCCGAGACATCGCCGAAAAACCGCAACTTCAGATGCAGATCGTCGGCGTCGATCCAACTCACTCCGGGGATTGGCATTTCCAGCGCCGACAGCTCATCCGCCGTCTCTTCGGGAAGTTCGATGCCGGTGAACAATCTGGGCATGGGAGGAGGTCGGGGGGAGGAGGTTGCGGTGTGGCTGCGCGCGTTGTGGCGGAAATTTCTCCCTCTGACCAGGGATCAGCTACCGCGTTCCCGCCCGCACCTGGACGATCAGCTCTTGCACCTTGGGCGTGATCCGCCTCACGATCTCGGCAACGCCTTTCGGGTTTGGGTGAATCCCATCTGGCTGATTGAGGGCCGGGTCGACCACCACGCCATCGAGGAAAAATGGATAGAACAGGGCGCCGTGCTTTGCCGCGAGGTCGGCAAACATCGCGTCGAACGTCGTCGCATAGGCCTCGCCCCAGTTGCGGGGGGCCTTCATTCCAGTGAACAGGACCGGAAGCTTGCGAGCTTTCAATTGCATGAGCAAATCGTCAAGGAGGGTGCGCGTCACTTTGGGGTCGATCCCGCGCAGGCCGTCGTTTGCGCCGAGTTCGACGATCACCGCGTCTGCATCTGCAGGGAGCGCCCAATCCAGCCGGTCACGACCCGCAGACGCCGTATCGCCCGAGACGCCCGCATTGATGATTTCGACCTTTTCACCGCGCTCGATCAGCGCCTTTTGCAGTTGGACGGGAAATGCGTCGCCTGGTGCCACGCCGTAGCCCGCCGTCAGGCTGTCACCCAACGCCACGATTTTGAGTGTTTCTTTGGCGGCCATCGCGTTTTGACCCCATCCGATGACAAGCAGCGCTAGAGCCCCCATCTGTACGAAATGCTGAGCCTTGTTCGCCGTTCGTGTTTGAACCATCGTCATATCTCAGCCGTTAATGAGCGTAACTGATTGCACAGCTAGGCAGTCTCGTCGCATCGCACAAGCGCGTTGCTCCACATCTCTTTTTTGAGCGTCCCCCGCCCATGGCCGCACTCGCTTCACTTGAAACCGTCTCCCTCACGCTCACCAGCCGCGCTGGCCCCGTTGCCATTTTGCGTGACGTGTCGCTCGACATCGCGCGGGGCCAATCGCTCGCCATCGTCGGTCCGTCCGGATCGGGCAAGACGTCGCTGCTGATGATCCTCGCCGGGCTTGAACGTGCCACTAGCGGTCGCGTCGTTGTCGCCGATCACGATTATGCCGGCCTGGACGAAGACGCGCGCGCCCTTGTGCGCCAGCAGAGCATCGGTATCGTGTTCCAGGCGTTCCATCTCATCCCGAGCATGACCGCGCTCGAAAACGTCGCGCTGCCACTGGAATTTGCGGGCGAACCTGATCCCGCGGGACGCGCCACACAGCTCCTCGCCGACGTTGGTCTCGCCGAACGGACATCGCACTACCCGGCCGAACTTTCGGGCGGCGAACAGCAGCGTGTTGCGCTTGCGCGCGCGGTCGCCCGGTCTCCCAAGCTTCTGCTTGCGGATGAACCCACCGGCAATCTCGACGGCGTTACCGGCAAGGCCATCGTCGACATGCTGTTTGGCCTCCAGCGGCGGACGCATGCGACGCTCGTTCTCGTGACGCACGATGAGAAACTTGCAGCCCTTTGCGACCGCACCATCCACATGGCTGATGGGCGCATCGTGGCTGATCGCTTGAAGGTGGCGGCATGAGCGGCGCGCAACGCCTTACGCCGGACGCTCGTCCGGTTCCGGCATCGACTGGAGCTTTGCCGGCTCTGCCGCTGTGGTTCCGCCTCGCGTGGCGAGATCTGCGAACCGGCCTGTCGGGGTTTGCGATCTTCATCGCCTGCATTGCGCTCGGCGTCATGGTCATCACCGGCGTCGGCGCGCTGTCGGATGCATTGCGGGCGGGCCTCTCAAAACAGGGCCGCACGCTGCTCGGCGGCGATCTCACGTTCGCCCGTGTCCATGCGCGCGCGACCGAGGCCGAGCGGGCCCGGTTCGCGACCATTGGGACGGTGAGCGAGACGGCGTCACTGCGCACCATGGCCCGCACGCTTGATGGGTCTGAACAGGCGCTCGCCGAACTCAAATCCATTGATGCTGCCTACCCCCTCGTCGGCGCGGTTGGCCTTGAGGGCGCGCCCGATCTCGCGACCGCTGTGATGGCTGCCGAAACGGCTGCCGTCGAACCGCTGCTGCTCGAACGTCTCGGCCTCAAAATCGGCGATCAACTGACCATCGGAGACGCCAAACTCACGGTCGCGGCCAAGCTCACCTCTGAGCCCGATGGCATCGGTGACCGCTCGTCGTTTGGCCCGCGCGTGCTGGTGTCGGCTGCAACGCTTGAAAAAACCAAGCTTATCCAACCGGGTACGCTCGTGCGCTGGCGTTATGCGGTGACGGTGCCCGAGGCTCAGGGCTCGCCGGACGCATTGAAATCCGCGCGCGAGGCCTTCAAGCGCGATCAGCCGCAGTCGGGCTTTTCGTTTGCCAACCGCACCGATCCCTCGCCCCAGCTAACCCGCACGCTGGAACGGTTGCGTCAGTTTTTGACGCTCATTGGCCTCACGTCGCTCATCGTCGGCGGTGTCGGCGTTGCTAACGCGGTGTCGACCTTTATCGACAAGCGTCGCAAGGTTATCGCGACCATGAAGAGCCTCGGCGCACCCAACGGACTGATTTTCCGGATTTTCCTCGCCCAGATTCTTGCTGTCACTGCGCTCGGCATCGCCATTGGCCTTGTTCTTGGCTATCTCGTGCCGATCGTGGCCGTTGCTGCCTTTGGCGCGTCGCTCCCGATAGAGCCTGCCTTTTCCGTCCAGCCGCTTAGCGTTGCCAATGCGGTGCTCTATGGGTTGCTTGTCGCCCTTGTTTTCACGCTCTGGCCGCTCGGCCGCGCCGAACGCGTCTCCCCGTCCGTCCTGTTTCGCGATGACGTCTCAGGCGATGCCACCCGGCCGCCGCTCGCGATCATTCTGGCGACGGTTGCAGCCGGGCTCGCGCTCGTCGCCTTCACGGTCTTGTCGTCGGACGCGCCGCTCGTCGCGCTGTCGTTCTGCGGCGCGATGGCCGTCATCTTCGCGGTGTTTGCTGCCGCTGGCCAGCTCGTGCCGCGCCTCGCCCGCCGCATCCCCCGATCGCGCGCGCCTGAGCTTGCGCTCGCCATCGGCGGAATCGCAGCGCCCGGCGGGCTCGCTTCCTCCGTCCTGCTCTCGCTCGGAATGGGATTGTCGCTCCTCGTGGCCGTTGCGCTGGTTGATTCAAGCCTGCAACGGGAACTCACCGGACGCCTTCCGGAGGCTGCGCCAAGCTATTTCATCCTCGACGTGGGCAAGTCCGATCTCGCGCCCCTGGCTGCGGTCGTCGAAAAAGAGGTGCCCGGCACCCGTATGGATATCGCGCCAATGCTGCGCGGACGCCTCGTGGCGCTGGGCGGCGTGCCCGTCGAGCGCATCAAGGCCGCGCCCGAAGCCGCCTGGGTCCTCACCGGGGATCGGGGATTGTCATTTTCAGCCGACGTTCCTGATGGCTCTACGGTCGTGTCGGGCACCTGGTGGCCGCCCAATTATGCGGGTGAGCCGCTCGTCTCGTTTGAAGCCGAACTCGCCAAGAAACTCGGGCTCTCGTTGGGCGACAGCGTGACCGTCAACGTGCTCGGGCGCGATCTCACCGCTAAAATCGCGAGCCTGCGCGAGGTGAAATGGGACAGCCTCGCCCTCAATTTCGTGATGGTGTATTCGCCTAACGCACTCCAGTCCGCGCCCTATAAGTTGCTCGCAACGCTCATGCTGCCTGCGGACACGGCCCCTTCGGCGGAAGTCGCGCTGTCGAAGTCGATCGGACGGGCGCTGCCCGCCATCACACCCATACGCGTCAAGGATGCCATCGAGCAGTTCAACGTCATCCTCGGCAAGGTGCTGACCGCTGTCCGGGTCGCGGGCGGCATCACGCTCGTTGCAGGTGCCCTCGTGCTCGCGGGTGCGCTCGCCACCGCTCAGAGGCGACGCATTTTGGATGCCGTCATCCTGAAGGCCATCGGCGTCACACGGCGGCGTATCCTTCTAGCGCATGTCCTGGAATACGGGCTGCTGGCGCTCATTGCTGCCATCGTTGCACTCGTCCTTGGGTCACTTGCGGCGTACCTCGTTGTCCATCAGGTAATGTCGATCCCGTTCGCGTTCTCAGGGCTTGCGGTTGCCCAGGCGCTCGGTCTTGCCATGGCGCTCGTCGCCATCTTCGGCGGGCTTGGCACAGCCGCCGTCCTGCGCGCACCCGCCGTGCCCTATCTCAAATCCGAGTGAGAGCCGGTCGTCGTAGACATAACAGCGGTGAAATTATTCGTCGTGGACGCCTTGAATGTGGCGTCGATTGACCGCATATCGCCACCGT
>JBBRKD010000010.1:0-11320 GCA_038218255.1 Hyphomicrobiales bacterium
CACGACGAGAAATTCGGCGCTATGCTCGAATCCTATGCCAACCGTCATCAGATGAAGCCAGGCGTGACCGGGCTTGCGCAAGTCAGCGGGTATCGCGGGGAGACGACCACGCCGGAGAGCATCGAAGGCCGCGTGAATTTCGATCTCGCCTACATCCGCAATTGGTCGTTCTGGCTCGATCTCAAGATTATGGTTCTGACGGTGTGGACCGTGATTGCGGGAACAAATGCGAAATGAGGGAATGGGAATCGGGATTGGCACATAGGGGTAGGGATAACTGTCGCCTACCCCCAGAACCATTTCCCAAAACCTACTTCAAAGTGATGGCGAGGCCGCTGAGGTCTACGTTCGCCATCAGGCCAGTCTGCTGACCCGAAAGCTCTAGAATCGCGCCCTTTTGGTTTGTCAGCACGATCGCGCGCGCTCCGGTCCCGACCGCAAGGCCGGCCCCGGCTGCCCCATAGATGCCAGCCACGTCGGACGGCTTTGTGATGTTCTTGACGCGGCCGCGCAGGACGGTCTTTGATCCACCAAACACGAGGCCGTAGTCGAGGCCACCGGTTTCCAAGCCGTACGTGCGGCCCTGAAATTAGAGCGAGCCGCTGCCGCCCGATCCACCGATGATCCAGCCAGCCTTGTAGATGGTGAGGCTGACGGTGCCGCTGTCGGCCAAGCTTGCGCTCGCTGAGCCCGCAAACGCAACGGCTGTAACGACGGCCATGCGAAGGGTCGATCGAAATGTCATGAAGAAACTCCGTTAGGATCAGTTGTGGGGGAACGCGTGAGGTTGAACGCAGCAACGCTCGCAAAATAAGACGCCATTCACCTACAGAAACTGATTGGGGAGGTATTATGTTCCCGCAGCGCCAAAGCCTGCGCAGCGGCAGGGCCTGCGAGCCGGCACAAGGGTCGTCCGCTGCACGTCAGCGGCACGCAGACGTCGATCACCGACCGGTCGATGACTTTGCAGATTTAAAAGCGCACCGAGACTCAGCCACCGTGTGCACGCCCTCAACCCTTGGGGTCACTCGGTCGTCGGTCACTCGATCGTTCACGGTCGCGTGCGGGACAAGGCCCCCTCCGCTTCTCGCCCCAAACCCGCCGTGATAGGTTATGGCTGGAGCGCTTAGGTTTGACCCAGCCCAAGTTGCCGCGACGTTGTTGGTCACATTTTCTGAACGTTTTTGAGGCTGCGAAAAGAACAATGACCGAGGCAAGAGGCGAGATGCAACCGATGACACTGACGGCTTTGATTGCGAGATTAGCTGCCGTACTCACGGTCCTATGGACCGCGCAGCCGGCCACAGCGGCATCGTCGCGCGCAAAGCTCCAAAGCTATATCGAATGCACCAACGCACTTTCGGGCCGCGCCTACGAAGCGCAGTCGCGCTATTTCAGCTGGGCTGCCAAAAGTGGCCCGACTGGCAAAGAAAAGATCATTTATGGTCTTTACACGATCTCCGACACGGCAGATTGCCAGCGTGGGATTGTGGCCGCCACCACTCTTGAGCCGCGCAACGCTGAACTTGAAACTGCGGGCACTGCTTACGCCAAAGCCGTGGGAGTCCTTGGACCGTTGTTAAAAGAAGCTGACGATTATTACGATCAGAAAAACTTCAAAGACGACAAGATGGCCAAGGGCAAGGCATTGCACCCGCTGCTGGTTGCGGCCTGGAATGATTTCACCGTAGCCGATGACAGGTTGCGTGCCAGCATCGACGTCATCAGCGATCAGGAGGCCATTGAAGAACTTGCGGCGATCGAGAAACGTGAGGGCCGCAAAGGCCGCTATCATATCGAGGCGTTGATGATGAAGGCGAAACGGCTCGTCCGCGAAGAAAGCGGGGAGAAACCTGACCTTGCGAGGATCACCGAGGCGCTGAACGACTACGAAGGGATTGTCAAAGCAACCGAGCAATACGCCGCAGAAAATAAGGACGCAAAAATAGGGTCTTCGCTTGTTGGCAGCGCCAAGAGTTATCTCACGACCGCAAAGAACCTGATGCGACGGATCCGTGACAAGACGCCTTATTCAACAGGCGAACGCATGATCATGGGCGCTGCCGGCGGATCTGGCGGTGCGTGGATGGTCGAAGGATCGCCAGCTCGCCTCACACACGACTACAACCAACTTATCGGCAGCTATAATCGCGGCGCGCGGTTCTAGCGCCAGTCTGTGCTTTGGAACCGTCGCGTGGTTGGGTTGGAACGTTTTCACAGTATCGTGCACAGGGGCATCAACGTGACGAGCGCACTCGACGTTACGGGGTCCATGGTCGTTTGGGCGTTGCTCGTCGCGATCCTTGCCTCCGTTCGCGCTGCCGCCGCCGACCGCACCCGCCGCGTCGTCTTCCTTGCGCACACCCTCGAAAGTGCCCGCTTGCCCGCTCCGCGCCTTCCCGCCTGTCCCCGCACGCCCGTCCCCGTCTGGCTTGAACCGGTAGTAGACGACCGGCCCCGCCCTGTGCTGGTCGAACCTGCAGAAGAGGCGGCCAGCTGCGGCTGCCACCGCCCAATACCTGCTTTTTCCGGCGCCAAGCACGCGGAAAGCACCTTGTTTCTTGCGTAATGTTTTCAACAATGGTTAATATCGCGACAAGAGGTCGAGTGGCACAGCGCCGGAACGTCGGCTGACTGCATCTGTCCTCAAGGATCCCTCCAAGCACAATTTGACGGGTGATTTTTGAAAGTCTCGATGATCGCCGCCCATGAACTTTATGGGCGTGACATTCTCGCTGGCGCGCAATTCAAGATGCGCACGTGAGCCTCAGTAGCCCATTCTTTTCGCCTCAGTTCGCCCAGATCGCAGCCCGCCTCAATAGCACGGTTCGCATCGGGGTCATCGAGGAAGGCTCTGGCATCGTCGGCTTCTTCCCCTTCGAGCGTACAGCGGACGGACGCGGCCGACCCGTCGGAACCATTCTGTCTGATTACCATGGCACCATCGCTTCTCCCCACATCGAGCTTGATCCCAAGCGTCTTTTGAACGCGTGCGGCGTGTCAACTTGGCATTTTGATCACCTGCCAGTGGCGCAAACGGCGTTTCGGCCATTCCACGAGAGTGTCGAAGGCTCGCCAATCATAGATTTAAGTTCTGGCTATGAGGCCTACGTCGCGGCCCGCCGCGCTCTGGGTTCGAAAGCTTTGCCGAACGCCGCCATGAAGGAGCGGCGGCTCGCACGCGACCACGGCCCGGTCCGGATCGAGCTATTGTCGCGCAACCGGAGCGCGCTGGATTCCGTGCTGGCCTGGAAGTCGCGGCAGTATCTTGAGACGGGCGGAGAGGATCTGTTTCAGCGAGAGTGGTTCCGGCGAACGGTTGACATGGCATTCGATGCCGACGACCCCGATTTTTCTGGTGCGTTATCGTTGCTCTATGCGGGTGATGAATTGGTCGCTGGACACTTCGGACTTCGGCGGCACGGTGTCTGGCACTACTGGTTTCCAGCTTATGACAAGACATTGGCCTACTATTCACCAGGGGCGATCCTTTTACTGCGAATGGCAGAGGCGGCGGCGGCCGGTGGCACCACGATGATCGACCTTGGCAAAGGCCAGCAGCCATATAAGCGGCAACTGATGAGCGCTGAAATTATGATCGCCTCAGGCCAGGTCGAGACACGCTCGTTTGTGAGGTTTGGACGGTCCCTCAAGAGAGCGGCTAGGCATACGTTACGCGATCAACCTTTGGTCAAGACGATCCGCGCAAAGTTTGGGCCGTGAGCCCAGGCGATTATGCTCCCATGTCTGCGGCGATTCCCAACGGTCACGAACCGGAGTTGTTTGCTCGCATAAGCCTCCCTCGACCGCCTAACAGTTCGGGGTTAGATTTAGCGCCGTCGCTGACGGAGGGAAGACAAACGATCACCGCGGTGTGCTGCTGGATTTTTAAGCTGCTGTGAGGCAACTGAAGCTTGGAGCACGAGGAGCGCGTCCAAGCCGTCGACGGCCCCTCCCCCAGCACCGCTCAAAAATTCAACTCGACCGACACCTTGAGCGTTTCACTTGGCGTGTTGGCGTTGAGGCCGAACAGGAGGCCGACGCCGATCGAGATGGTCCCGGCCTTTTCGTCTTGGTCGTCATCCTTGCCGCCAGCGCCGGGTGCGTCGTCGTCCTTGCGCAGGCCCTTGACCGCGCGCGATTTGGCGTTGCTCGCTCCGGCGTCTTGCTTGAAGCGGTAGTACACAACCGGCCCCGCCCGGTGTTGATCGAACGACCCAAAAGCTGCTTGCTCAGCGCTTTGTGTGCCAGAGCCACCGATCCGGTCGAATGTCCCATAGCCCTCGAGCGCCAGCGCCCAGGTCGGCGACACCTCATACTGGAGCTGCAGCGCGTAGGCGAAATCCTGTTTGCGATCGGCGGGCAGCTGATGCCCGCGGTCGGGTGTGCCGAAATGTTGGACTAAGAGCAGGTTTGCGGTTGCCGACCACGGCCCAGACACCGCCTGGATGATTGGCCCGATATAGAGCTGATTGAGCCCGCCCCGGATCGATGCATCGTATTCTGTCAAGAGGCCAAGGCCGATGCCGTCTTTTTTAACCGGGATTGCCACGAAAACGCCTTCGAGCGCGACGCCGGTAAAGTGCAGGTCTTCAAACGCATTGGCTTGCGCTGGCGATGCTGGATCATCCAGCCGCTCTTTTTCAAATTCAATCCCGACGCGGGCCCTAAACCACGTGGTAATGCCCATTTGCATTTCAAGCGCATACCGCTCGCGCGCGACCGTATTGTCGTCGTAGGTGAATTCGCCCGGCTGGCTTTCCTTGACCCGGCGCTTGGGCTGCCCGAATGCAATTGCATTCTGGCTTTGGAACTGCATCTCGCCTGGACCTGAATCGAGGTCTTTGATTTCAAACTGATTGACTGCCGGCCCCGCGAAGGCCGCTGGCGTTCCAAAGCCCATGGCCATGGCCCAAGTGGCTGCCGCAACCGCCACAAGATCATGCCTCGGTTTCAAAATCAGCCCCCACGATGCCAAGTGCGTTAGCTCTAATACACAGATTCGTAGACGTTTTTCGCGATTTTCCTCGGGTCGCGTTAACCACGGATTATGACTTGCTGCCTAATCTTGGCTCAAAGAACTGTCACCCCAGGCCAACAATGCGTCACGCTACGAGCAAGAATTCCGGCCGCACGCAGTCGCTGATGAACGACTATGCGTCGCTTCTGGGCGAAGCGGTCCTGCGCCACCAGACACGCACGGCTGAGCACGCCGCCCGCATCGAGGCGGAACTCGCCAGCCGGGTTAAGTCCGAATTCATCGCCAATATGAGCCACGAGTTGCGCACGCCACTTAACACGGTCATCGGCTTTTCCAAGCTAATTGCTGAACAGGAACGCCGTCGGCTGCCGGATGCGGAAATCGTCGAATATGCCAATCTCATTCGCGATGCGGCTGGCCATCTGCTTGCGGTCATCAACGACATCCTCGACATTTCGAAAATACAAAGTGGGAAATATACCCTCGAAAAGCGAGACGTGCAGTTAGACGAAATTCTGCTCGCGGTGTTGTCGTCCTTCCGACTGCTCGCCCAGGATGCCAACGTCACCCTCGTCAACAAAATTGCGCTCGACCTGCCAGCCATTCGCGCCGACGGCGTAAAATTGCGGCAGATCTTTACCAACCTTGTCTCCAACGCGATCAAGTTCACGCCCGAAGGTGGAACCGTCACGCTCGACGCCCGCCAGCTCGATGATGGTCGCATCTGCGGCATCGTTTTGGACACCGGGATCGGGATGTCGGACGAAGAAATGAAGATCGCGGTGACGCCCTTTGGCCAGGTCGATGGCGGGCGGACGCGGTGGCGCGAGGGCACAGGCCTGGGGCTACCGATCGCCAAATCGCTCGTCGAGCTGCATGGCGGCGAGCTGCGTGTCACCAGCATCAAGAACCGGGGAACCGAAATCTGCGTGCTGTTGCCGCCGCCCACCCATCTGAGCATTCCCGAAGCCCGTGATGCCATCATGGGCCAAGGCCGCGCCGACTTCTCCTCATCTCTCTCAACGATGCATGCGAAAGACCTGATGCCATGACGATCAGCGGAACCGATCTCCAGCATGATGCCTCCATCGGCCGTATCGTCTCGGTGACGGGTGCGAAGGCGATCATGTTGCTCGACCATTCAACGACAGGTCCGCGCGCGCGGCCCGAAATGGGCACGCTCCTTGCCATCGATACGACGCAGACCGTGGTCCTCGCGATCGTGTCTGCGCTCTCGGTTCCCGTTCCAGCCCAGCGCGATGGCGATACCGAAGTCTGGATTGCCGAACTGGGTCTTGTCGGCGAACTCGTGAAAGACGCCAACGGGCGGATCAAGACGTTCAACCGCGGCGTGACGGCCTATCCCTCGCTCGGCGACCGCGTTCGCGTCTCGACCAAGCCCGAACTTCAGCTCGCGTTCTGCGGCGACGATGCAACCTCTGTCCGCGTCGGTGCGATCCGCCAGGACAGCTCAATCCCTGCCATGGTCAAGGTCGACGACCTGCTTGGCAAGCACTTCGCCATTCTTGGGACGACCGGCACCGGCAAATCCTGCACGACCGCGCTCATTCTGCGCTCGATCCTGAACAAGAACCCCGCCGCCCACATTGTTCTGCTCGACCCGCACAACGAATATGCGACCGCGTTCGGCGACTGGGGCGAAGTGATTTCACCGCGCAACATGCAGCTGCCGTTCTGGCTGCTGACGTTTGAAGAGTTGGTCGAAGTTCTGATCGGCGACAAGGAACGCAAGTCCGAGATCGAAATCCTCCAGGAATTGATCCCGATCGCCAAGAGCCGCTACAGCTCGGGTCGCAACAAAGAGAGCCAGGCGCTGCGTCGCGGCGTCATCGACAGCGGCCGCTTCACGGTCGACACGCCGGTGCCGTATCGCATCTCCGATCTGACGAGCCTCATCGACGAACGGATGGGCAAGCTCGAAAACAAGCGCGATCTCGCGCCCTACCGCCAGATCAAGTCGTGCATCGAGGCGATCTCGCAAGACGCCCGCTACGCCTTCATGTTCGGCTCGCTCACCGTTTACGACGGTATGGCGCAGGTGCTCTCGCGCATCTTCCGCGTGCCGGTTGCTGGCCGCCCGATCACGATCCTCGAATTGACCGGCATTCCGCCCGAAATTGTGGCCGTCGTCGTGTCTGTCATCTGCCGCATGACGTTTGACTTTGCACTGTGGAGCGAGGGCAAGGTCCCGGTGACCGTGGTGTGCGAAGAAGCCCACCGCTACGTGCCAGCCAACGCCACGCTCGGCTTCGAGCCCGCCAAGCGCGCCATCGCCAAGATCGCCAAGGAAGGCCGCAAATACGGCGCGTCGCTGTGCATCGTCACGCAGCGCCCGGCTGAAATCGACCCGACCATTCTCTCCCAGTGCAACACGATCTTTGCGCTGCGCATGTCAAACGACCGCGACCAGGCCATCGTCCAGTCGGCGATCTCCGACACTGGCTCGGGGCTGCTTGAATTCCTGTCAGCGCTCGGTCAGCGCGAAGCGATTGCCTTTGGTGATGGCGTGTCGCTCCCTGTTCGCATCCGCTTCGACGAGATGCCGAAGCAGTATCTCCCGCGCTCGTCGAGTGCTGCCTTCACCAAGCAGTGGCAGACCTCCGTCGAGGACGAAGGCTTTTTGGAGCAACTCGTCGAGCGTTGGCGGTCGGCAGGCCTGGGTGCGAGCCTCGATGCCAGCCAGCAGGCAGCCCAAATCGCCGAAGCGATGGGCGGCTCAACGTCGGCGGCCTTTGACGACATGTCGGCTGGGTCGGGCGACGTCTCATCCGCCCGCCCCGCTCAGTTGGCCAACCTTGCCTCGCCGCCCCGTGCCGGGAATTTGTTGCGCCGCGACACCCCACCGGCACCGGTTAACGCTGCCCCCGTGCGCCGTGGCGCACCGCAAGTCACTCTGCCACCTCCTGTCGCTGCTCCCACGAGCGGCGGCGCGCGCTCGCTGCGTGAACGTCTGCTCAACCGGAGCTGAACTTTCTCGACGGCGTGTCGGGCGGGGTCATCGGCTTTGGCATGTAGCTTGCGTCCCTCGGTCTGGAATGATCAAAGACGGCGGCACGCGGCGTCACTCTAGCGGCCGCCGCGAACCGCCGTCAGCTGCCCGTGGAGACTTGTGAATGAGCGTGCTTTATCCCGTCATCTTGTCGGGCGGTTCGGGTACACGGCTGTGGCCGCTGTCACGCGCGATGTACCCCAAGCAGTTCATCCGGTTTCACAATGGCCAGAGCGCTACGTTCCTGGGCGCGACGCTGGTCCGACTGACGCCTGCGATGGGGTTCAATGCGCCCATCTTGTTGTGCAACAACGACCATCGCTTTCTCGTCCGCGAGGAGTTGGAGCGCGCAAACCTCGCCCCCAAGGCCATCTTTCTCGAACCCGACGCCCGCAACACCGCGCCAGCCATTGCGGTTGCGGCGCGAGCCGCGTTGCGCGAGACGCCCGATGCGATCCTGATTGTCATGCCGTCGGACCACGTCGTGAAAGATGAGGCAGCGTTCGCTGATGCCGTGACGCGGGCTGCCACCGTGGCCGCGAGCGGTCGCCTCGTTCTGTTTGGCATCGTGCCCGACAGCCCCCACACTGGCTACGGCTATATCCGCCGGGGTGCAGCCATTCCGGGCGCAGAAGCCGGTGCGTTCATCGTTGATAAGTTCTTCGAAAAGCCGTTGGCTGACGTTGCTGAAACCTATGTCGCCGATGGCAATTACTTCTGGAACAGCGGCATTTTCGTGCTGCACGCCCGCACGTTCCTCGACGAATTGGACCGCCTCCAGCCCGAGATCGTGGCAGCCGCGACCCAGGCGCTTGACCGGGCCGAAGAGGATTTGGGCTTTACGCGGCTCGACCGGGCAGCTTTTGCCAAAAGCCCGTCGATCTCGGTTGACTATGCGGTGATGGAAAAGACGACGAAGGCGGCGATGCTTCCCATCGATGTCGGCTGGAACGACGTTGGATCATGGACCTCGCTGTGGGATATCGCGCCGCGTGATGCCGACGGGAACTTTGTGCATGGCGAAGCGGTGCTGACCGACACGACGGGCTCTTATGTCCATTCCGACAAGGCGCTGGTTGCAACAATCGGGGTTGAAAATCTCATCATCGTCGATACGCCCGATGCGCTGCTTGTGGCCGATAAATCGCGCGCCCAGGACGTGTCAAAACTGGTTGCGACGCTGAAGAAAACCAACCGCCGCGAACACGAGCAGCATCTGCGCAATTTGCGGCCGTGGGGCTTTTTTGAAACGCTCAGTCTGTCGTCGCGCTTCCAGGTCAAGTTGCTGCATGTGAAGCCCGGCGGTAAACTCTCGATGCAGATGCACCACCATCGCTCGGAGCATTGGGTTGTGGTTCAGGGCACGGCCAAGGTCGTCATCGGGGATAAAGAGCAACTCGTGCGCGAAAATGAGAGCGTCTATATTCAGGCGACGCAATGGCACCGGCTGGAAAACCCCGGCAAGGTTCCGCTAGAATTGATTGAAGTCCAGCTCGGTAGCTATCTCGGCGAGGACGACATTCTTCGCACCGATGACGTGTATAATCGCGCGGCCAGCGAAACGAAATAGCGCCCGGACGTCAGACGTACAAAACAACGCGGTAGCGTGACGGCCGCTGCAATTCTGCCCCAATTGTGCGGCGTCTCCACAGTTGCCTTAAGACGGCAAATGTCCTGGTTCTCAAAAAGCCGGGCTGGCGCGTGCCGCACTGCGGATGTCGTGTTCCGCCGTTTGAAGGCATGTCGAGGCGATAGCTCAGGGGTAGAGCGTCCACGATTTCGTGGAAGGTCGAAGGTTCGAGTCCTTTAAGCTTCATCGAGCGACGAGCTCAGTGGTTAGAGCACGAGACTTATCATCTCGCTGTTGCGGGTTCGATTCCCGTTTCGCAATCCGACTCCGATCGGAAACGTCTTGTGGGGGAGCTGGTCATGGATTTCAGCCGTTGCGTCGGGGCAACCCGGCGCGTCGGCAGCGGCGAAACGTTCTGCGTCCTTGCAGATACCGTTCGCGTGCCGCGCCCCGCCGTCGGGCTCCGGCGCGTGCCTCCCTTGGGAGCGCGCGGCCGCAACCTGAACGAACGGGCGAAGCGCTCGAGCTCACGCAAGGACCCGCGCTCTCGACGTGAAACCGTGACCGGCAACCTTCACTGAAGACGAAACGCCGTTATTGTTTGATCGCGCCTTCTTTTTGCGATGGAAAAAAGAGTGAGGGTTTGGGGAAGGCGTTTCCCTCAACGGTCAAAGCAACTGATCAGTCGATCGCGATTTTAAAGGAAGCGGGAGTTTTATCACGATGCGCCGCATTGGATTGTTTACCGAATTCATCATCAAGGACGACGAGCGCGGATTTTTATCCCGTGATGGCCGCTTCGTGCGCCTGCTCGGCCCGGGCCGCCATAAGGAATTTGACTGGAACCGCTCGGTTTCGGTCGAGATCGTGAATGTCTTGCGAGCCGAAATCGCAACCGATCGTGCGATCTTGTTTGAGAAGACCCAGCCCGCACTTGCGGACGCGAACTTTGTCATCGTGCAAGCCGGTCCGACGGAAGTTGCCATCGTGTCGTTCGACGGTGAGGTCAAGCACGTCGTGCTGCCCAACACCACGCGCGCATTCTGGAAGACGCTGACCCGGGTCGACGTCGAGATGGTCGACACCGGTGCCGACATCAAGGTCGCCAAGCGCCACCTCGAAAAGCTCGATGTGTCGCGCACGCCGGTCATCACGCAGGCCGTTGTGGAAGCCCACGAGGCGGGCCTGCTGATGGTCGACGGCCGCCTGCAGGAGAAACTTGGCCCCGGCCGGCACGCGTTTTGGAATGTGCAGCGCACGGTGCGTATCGTGAAGGTGGATCTGCGTCCGCAGCCGCTTGAGGTGACGGCGCAGGAAATTCTGACCAAAGACCGCATCGGCATCCGTGTGACGCTGACGGCGTTCATCAAAATCGTCGATCCGGAGCTCGCCGCACTCGCGTCCACGGACGTCAATGGCACGCTGTACCGGATGATCCAGTTTGCGATCCGCGAAGCGGTGGCAGCCCGCACGCTGGATGAAATCCTGTCCGCGCGCGACACGATCGACGCGCAGGTCCGCGCGTTCGTGTCGGAGCGGGCCAAACCGCTCGGCGCTGAAGTTGGTGAAATCGGCGTCAAGGATGTGATCCTGCCCGGCGACATCCGCGAGCTACTGAACAAGGTCGTGGAGGCGGAGCGCGTCGCGAAGGCCAACCTGATCCGCCGCCAGGAGGAAACGGCGGCGACCCGCTCGCTGCTCAACACCTCGAAGTTGATGGAGAACAATCCGCTGCTCTTGCGCCTCAAGGAGTTGGAAG
>JBBRKD010000011.1:0-11179 GCA_038218255.1 Hyphomicrobiales bacterium
CCGCCCTTGGACAACTCCGTCCCAGCATCGCCTGCCATCGCCTCGATCTCGGCCGTGATCGCCGACACAAGGGGAATGTGGCGCGCATGGGGGTCGGATGCGGGCGGTGCTGTGTACAGCCCGTCGATATCCGACAGCAAAACGAGACAATCCGCCGACACCATGCTTGCGACCCGGGCCGACAGCCGGTCATTGTCGCCGTAGCGGATTTCTGCCGTTGCAACCGTGTCGTTCTCGTTGACCACGGGGATTGCCTTTAACGCCAGCAGCGTCTCGATCGTTTGTCGGGCATTGAGATAGCGCCGCCGCTCTTCCGTATCGCCGAGCGTCAGCAGGATTTGGGCTGCCGTCAGTCCCCGCGCCGCGCACATGTCCTGATAGGCCGCTGCCAGCGAAATCTGCCCGACGCTCGCTGCCGCTTGGCTTTGCTCCAGCGGCAGCGCGCCTTTGGGCAATCCCAACACATGCCGACCCAGAGCGATTGCGCCCGACGACACGAGGACCACCTGGCGGCCCTCAGCGCACAGGGCTGCAACGTCGTCGAGAAGTGATGCAAGCCACTCCCCTTTGAGCTGTCCGGTGGCTCGGTCGACCAGCAGGGCCGACCCAATCTTCACGACGATGCGACGGGCTCGTCGCCATTCGGGGCGCGCGCGGTCGGTGGCTGAATCAGCAGATGTCGGGAGCGGTGCGTCCATGGGAACTCAATGCGGGGTCTGACAAGATATCCCGCCTGCCATAGCGCATTTTTCGACGGTCGAGGATGCGGATCGTCGGCGCGTTGGTTTTGTATGAGCCGCATGTCGAAAGGCGCGCACTCGTCGCACGCGTCCAACTCGCCCGCGTATCAGCGGCGGATGTCGGGAATGAACTTGTAGCCGGCCTCGGTCTTCACGAGCCGTGTCCTTAGCGCCTTGTAAAACATCGGCGTTCCTTTGCCCTGCCAACTCAGCTGCGCATTGTTTTCGTAGCTGATCGAAGCATCAACGCCGCCGAGTTTGATCTTGGTTGGAAACTTCAGCGAGACGCCTGCTCCCGCTGAGCGGCCGAACCCGAGCCCACCTTCGTCGACCGACGTCGCTTGATAGATGAAAATGAAACGGCACGATGATGCTGGGCAAAACGAGGATAAGAAGCTGCGTTGATCGACAAGGTCGGGCGCGTTCAAGAGACCGAACGGATCGCGGTATTCTTCGGTTACGCCGTTCTTGATGAAGATCTTGGCATTGCGCTTGGCTTCGGCCACGATCGCCGCCTGATCGATGACTTCGAAAATCGAGAACGAGAGCTTGAAGCTGAGATTGCGCACCGCACTCGATTCGATGGAGCCAACGGCCAGCTGACGGCTTCGTTTCGCATCCGGGCTGTCGATGTTGAGAACGTAGGTGCTCTCGTTCGAGCCGTTCAACTGCCATTCAAGACTGCCGAACGAGCGCAGCGAACTGTTGATGGTTCCGAATTGGGTTTCCCCGGTTGCGAGGCTGACCTGCACGTCGACAGCGCTCGCCGTCGTCGGTGCACCTAAGGTCAACGCCAGACCGGCAAACGTCAATAGCCCTCGACGCAACATCACGTGTCTCCCCAACGCAACCGCACATTCAATCGCGCAAGGCTAGCATCGGCGTTCCAGCGGAGTCGAGGCAACGCAGGTCGTCGTCAGTTGGTAAGCCGCAGCCGTTTGAAGGACCTGTGACAAGCGCTACCATATTGAATTCATTCTATTTTTGTCAAAATCCTCGCGCGGGTGTCGTGGGCTCGGGCCAGCCCCGCAACTCGCTTCAAGTGGCATTCCAGGCAAGGCGTGTCTCAGCCGACACAGCTAGAGGAAAGTGCGAAATGTCAGTTCAGTGTCAGTTCCCGCACAGCCGTATCGCAGTCTGACTGCTCATGGCGTCCATGCTGGCCGCTCACCGCCTGCTTCCTCGTCGTCGAGGGCATCCTGTCGCCCGATCTCGCGGGTCAGCGCGAACAACGCGTCCTTGACGCCGGTCCCGACGACTGCTGAGAGCACCAGCGGCTTCTTCCGGCACGCCTTCTTGAGCTCTTCGATCTTGGCTTCGAGGTCGGCCTCGGTCACGGCATCGCACTTGGAGAGCGCGACGATCTCTTTTTTCTTTTCGATGCCCTCGCCATACGCGCGCAATTCGCGCCGCACGGTCCGATACGCGGTCGCCACATCCGGCTCGGTGGCGTCCACCAGATGCAGGAGTACCCGGCACCGCTCGATATGGCCCAGGAACCGCACGCCGAGCCCCGCGCCTTCATTCGCGCCCTCGATCAATCCGGGAATATCAGCGAGCACGAATTCAGTATCGCCAGCCTGCACGACGCCAAGGCCTGGATGCAGCGTCGTGAAGGGATAGTTCGCGATCTTGGGCCGGGCGCCGGTCACGGTCGCCAGGAAGGTCGATTTTCCCGCATTCGGCAGCCCGATCAGCCCCGCGTCCGCGATCAGCTTGAGCCGGAGCCAGATCGTCATCTCCTTGCCGGGCAAGCCAGCGTTCGCGTGATAGGGTGCCTGGTTGGTCGCTGACTTGAACCGCATGTTGCCAAAGCCGCCATTGCCGCCTTCTGCCAGCATGACGCGGTCGCCGATGTTGACGAGGTCGGCGAGCAGCGTTTCGCCGTCCTCGGCATACACTTCCGTCCCCGGCGGCACTTTGACGACGCAGTCATCGCCACCGGCGCCAGTGCGGTTCTTGCCCATGCCGTTTTCGCCGCTTTTGCCTTTGTAGTGCTGCTGATAGCGGTAATCGATCAGCGTATTCAGGTTATCAACGCACTCGACCCAGACGTCGCCGCCCTTGCCGCCATCGCCTCCGAACGGTCCACCGAACTCGATGTATTTTTCCCGGCGGAACGCAACGCAGCCATTCCCGCCGTCGCCGGAGCGAATGTAGATTTTGGCCTGATCGAGAAACTTCATCGGTCGTGTCTTTCCGTTTCAATGGCGCGGAGCAAGTCACGCGATTTTCATAATGCTACCATAACGCCAGCCCGCGCGGGCGCGTGTTGCGGTCGCAAAGCCTCCTTATCGTGAAGGAAGTCGCCTAAATCTCCCGTCGATACGTGACGACGCCAACGGGGATATCGCTGCCCTCGACGCAGCACAGCTTGGCTGACGCGCGCTGAAATCCGGTTTTCTCCAGCACTTTGATGGACGCGACATTGTCCGCCCGCGCCCGCGCCGTGAGCATCGAAAATCCGTGATCACGACGGACGCTGTCGATGGCGGCTGCAACCGACGCTGTGGCAAAGCCGCGCCCCTGAAAGTCAGGCTCGATTTCGTAGCCGATCTCGGCATGACAGCCGGTCTTGGCGACGAGGCTGATCGCACCGACCTCGATGCCGTCGATAAACACGCTATAAACGCCGCAGCGACCGCCATCCATCGGATCGAGCGTTTCGACGTCTGGGTGATAGTCGAGGCGCAGACGCGCGGTATCATCGGCCGTATCTACGGGCTCGTCCTCAACTGTCTCGGGTCGCGTGAGGCTCACTGCCGGGCCTCACGTTTGGCTTGGCGCTTTGCTTCCCAGGGCTTCTCATGGTCGCCAGCCATCATGCAGCCCTCGTCGTCGAGCGCGCGGGCGGTCGCCAGCGCGGCCTTGAACTGGGGGCCCGGCTGCACGCCCCACGAGATCAGTGTCTTGCCGTCGATCGCCATGACCGCCTCACAAACGAAAAGGGGAAGATGGCGGGCCATCTTCCCTCGTTTCACGCGAGTGGATGCGGCCTGCCGGTTACTCCGCTGCCTGAACGGCTAGCGGCTTGACGTTGATCGTGATGCGCCCATTGGGCCGGTTCTTGAATTCGACATTGCCTTCGATCACCGCAAAAATCGTGTGATCTGTGCCCATGCCGACGCCGGAGCCGGGGTGCCATTGCGTGCCGCGCTGGCGACAGATGATGTTGCCCGAGATGACGTGCTCGCCGCCGTATTTCTTGATTCCAAGCCGCTTCGATTGGCTATCGCGGCCGTTCCTGGTACTACCGCCAGCTTTTTTCTGTGCCATGACGATGATCTCCGTGAGGGGGTTGATCCGGCGGCCGTTTCAGGCGCCAGAGGGATGCAGGTCGGTCGCCGTTCAGACGCCCGAGATCGAGGTGATCCGCACGAGCGTCAGGTCTTGGCGGTGACCTTTCCGGCGGCGGGAATTCTTACGGCGGCGCTTTTTGAACGCGATGAGCTTCGGCCCGCGCGTCTGATCAACCAGTTCAGCGACAACCTTTGCGCCGGAGATGAACGGTGATCCGATGGTGGCCGCGCCGTCGCCGCCGAGCATCAAAACGTCATTGAATTCGATTGTGCCGCCAGCTTCGCCCGGGAGGCGCTCGATCTCTAGGAGATCGTTCTGTGCCACGCGGTACTGCTTGCCGCCTGTCTTGATGACAGCGTACATGGTGTAACTCCTTCGATGCTCTCACGCATTCACGATGGAACGTGCAAGATGTTACCGCGTCCTATGGCGCTACAACCGTCTGGAAATCCAGCATCATTGCAGACTTCAATGGCCCCGAATTCAGGGGCTCGAGCCTCGAACAGCGCGTTATGCACGGAACCTTTTGGGGTTTCACGCTCTTGAGATATGCGGCGCTGCCTCCATTTTGTCAATTCCGAATGGTTCCATCTAACTCGCTCGAAGACACCACGAGGCCGAACCCGTGTCCCTGCAGGACGACGCCATGCCATCCGCTGCCCTGGACGTATCGCAGATGCCATCACGCATGCTCGGCACGCGCGCTGCGCGTCCGGCGATCCCCGTGATCAACACCGGGCCGAACTTTCCACTCGAAACGCTGAACGCGGACCCGCGCCGCGCCCACCTGTTGTTCGACGCCGCAACCCACGCCATCCCGCTTCGCGCGCTGAAAATGCTCGACGCCGTGTCGCGCCGTTGGCTTGCGAAATGGGACAACGCCCATCTGCCCGAAATCGACGCCATCGCTGCGCGCATGGACCGTCCAGGGGTGTATTTCCTGTCGGTCAACTACGAGTGGGCCTGCACGTGTATCGTTAAGCCGTCACGATCTGGCAATTCAGCCCAACTCGTCCGCGTCCTCGACTGGCGGACAAAGGGGTTGGGGCGTCACGTCATGGCTGCCCGCGTCGCAGGTCCCGCCGGGCCGTATGTCACGCTCACCTGGCCCGGATATACCGGCGTGATCCAGGGCATGGCACCAGATCGCTTTTCTGCGGCCCTCAATCAAGCGCCGATGCGGTTGACCGCTGGCGTCATGCCCATCGACTGGGTGATCGGTCGCGCCAAGCTCTGGCAGACGCCGCATCCCACGGCCGCACACGTCCTCCGCCGCGCGTTCGACGCGTGCCCAGACTTCGCAGCGGCCAAAGACCTCCTGATGACCGCGCCCATTGCTGCGCCTGCGATCTACAGCCTCGCTGGCGTGGCGCCCGACGAAACCTGCGTCATCGAACGCACCGAGACGACGGCCCGTGTTTTTGACGGCGTCGCTGTTGCTGCCAACCACTGGAATTCCGAGCCAACCGACACCACGCCTTGGCGGGGCCGATCGCGTGGCATCGACAGTATCGGTCGCGCTGCGCAGATGGCTGCGATGGAGGCCGATCTGGCACCCGATTTTTCCTGGCTCGCAGCCCCCGTGCTGAACGCGAATACCCGGCTGGTTATGGTTGCGGATGCTCAGGTCGGCCGCCTTGTGGCCCAGGGTTTTGAAGCCGATGGGCCGGCGACCGATCCGCTCGACCTTGCGGCTGCTGCCTGATGTGCAAAATGCGACAGCTTCTGCAATAAAGCCTTGCCGACAATTGACGAGCATTCATTTGAGTAGCCGTCGATAGGCTGCCGCACTACGGTACCGGCCGACTTGACCGTGCTTCGACTCGCTCTGGACCCGCACAGATCCAGCGCCAACTTTTGACGCCGACTTTGGACGACACGCCGACTGAGGAGAGATAAGATGATGCGTCATCGTTTGAGTGCTTGCACTGCCCCCGTGGCGCTCGTGTGCAGCATCGCCGCCCTTATCGCTGCTTCCGGAGCCATGGCAGCTGATGACGCCGCGTCGCAAGCGGTATCCAGGGTCGCTGCAAACCCTGTCGTCGCGGTGGAGTCGCAAGGCGCGCCAACGGCACAGGTCGTCCCGGTTGGTGAAATCCTCACGCCTGGCGAAACGCCCGTGCCACTTGCACCCGGTGCGGTCCCACTCACTGCCGCACCCGAGCCCGCCGCGATGACACCGGCTGCAGCCCCGCCTGCAGCCGTCACCGATCCAATCCTTCTCGCGATCCGCGAGCAGCTGCTCAAGCCGGTTAAGGGGCTGGAGAAAGAGGACAAGGCCGCACTCGCAGCTTATTATATGGCGCGGACCGAGGGTCCGCTTTGGATCAAGGCTGGCGATTTCACGCTGGCCGCCAAGGCGATGATCGCCGAGATCGCGAACGCTGACGATTGGGCCCTTTCTGCGAAGTCTTATCCGCTGCCCACACTCGCGACCGCTGATCCTGCGGCTCTTGCTACAGCCGAAATCACACTTGCTGCTGCCGCACTCAACTATGCCCGTGACGCGAGCGGCGGACGGGTCAACCCGGCAACGCTCAGCCGCTTCAACGATCAGCGCGGCACGTTCGCTGATCCTGACACCGTCTTGGCCAACCTGGCTGCAACCACTGAACCTGACGCTGTGTTACGCGCGCTTCATCCCAAGCATCCGCAATTTGTGTTGCTGCGCGAAGCGCTGTTGAAAGCCCGCCGTGGCACTGAAGCCAAGGCAGACGCGGTACCGGTGGCTGCGCCGGTGAAACTCGTGCCCTCGACCGGTCCCTTGCTCAAGGTCGGCAAGACTCACCCAGACGTCGCGTTGATCCGCGACCGGCTCGCCGTGGCGTCGGCGGCGGACACTGAAATGGTCTATGACGACACGCTCGCAGCCGCCGTCAAGGCTTACCAGAAAAGCCAGAATTTGAAGCCGACCGGGGTCGTGAACGACGCAACCCGTTCAAGCCTCAACGGGGCTGCCAAGGTCAAAGTTGCTCCACCTGCCGACCCTACTCGCGAGATCGAGCGCATTGCCTTGAACATGGAGCGCTGGCGCTGGTTGCCGGCTAACCTCGGCGCGTTTCATATCGAAAACAACATCCCCGAATACGTGACGCGCGTCTTCAAGAACGGGGCGATCGTCCACCAAGAAAAGATTATCGTCGGCAAAACTAATACGCCGACGTCCATTTTCTCGGCCAACATGCAATTCGTGATCTTCCATCCCGAATGGGGTGTGCCCGATAGCATCAAGCTCAAGGAAATCTGGCCCTCGCTCCGTCGCAAGGTGCAGGGCGACGAGTTTTTCGGCATTGGGCCGACGGTTTCTGATACGCGCATCCTTCAGCGCCAGAACCTGCGCGTGAGCTATAACGGGCAAGTCGTGGATGCGAGCAAGATCGATTGGTCGACGGTCGATCCGCGGCGCTATCAGTTCATCCAGGCTGCTGGCGGGGCCAACGTTCTGGGCGTCGTGAAATTCCGCTTCCCCAATCGCCACGACATTTACATGCACGACACGCCGCAGCGCGATCTGTTTGCGCAAACGACCCGCAGCTTCAGTCACGGGTGCATGCGCGTGAATAATCCGCGCCGGCTCGCCGAGGTCATCCTCGCTGAGGACAAGGGCTGGACGCCAGAGCGTGTGGGCGCCCAGATCGCCAGCTCGCAAAGCCTGGAAGTGAAGATTGAAAAACAGTTCCCGGTTCACGTTACCTACTTCACCGCGCGTGTGGATGAAGATGGCAAGCTGCGGACCTTCGCCGACCTCTACGGCCATGATGCCCGGCTCCAGGCGGCGCTCGCAGGAAAGCCGGTGAAGCTCGAAGATCCCGAACAGACGTCGGGCGACAGCTTTGCGCAAACGGCCAAGTCACAGAACGGTGTGAAAGCGGCAAGTGCCAAGCCTCAGCCAGGGCTCGGCGGCTTTCTAGATGGATTGTTTGGCAACTGACGCTCAGGCGGTGTGGCCGTTCAAACTCGCCACACCGCCGTCCGCTTAATCAGCGCATCTTCGAGTTCCCGCGTCACGGCCACCTGATAGACCTCGGCGAGCGTAAAGCGTCCTTTCGGGAAATAGGTCCGCTGCGGGTCGCCGATAAGGACGAGCGCGCCACCGGCTGCGGCCGCCGTGATGAAAGTTATGACCCGGTCGGCGAGTTCGCGCTCGTAGAAGAGATCGCCCACAAGGATCACCTCGAACGCGCCAGGCGGGCCAGCCAGCAGATCGTCTGCTGTCACGCTGACGGCAACGCCGTTGACGTCGGCATTGAGTGCGATCGCGGCCAACGCAACCTCGTCGATGTCGGCTGCGAGAACGCTCTTGGCCCCGGCCTTCATGGCGGCGATCGCGGTCAGCCCCGACCCTGCACCGAGGTCTAGGACCCTTTGGCCCGCAAACAAGTCGCGATGGTCAAGACTATAGCGCGCGAGCGCCTGCCCGCCCGCCCATGCGAACGCCCAGTAGGGCGGCGGCACGTTCATCTCGCCGAGCTCCTCCTCGGTCTTCTGCCAGATCGGAACGCTTTCCTCAGCCAGATGCAACAGAACCTCAGGCACGAGTGGGGGCGCCAGCAGCCGCGTGTTGGCCACGATAAAAGCTGGTGCGTTGATCATCATCATGGGGTTCGTCTACGTGGTCGCGACAGCGTCGTCACTACCTAGTTCGGCGCTGCGGATGCACCGCGCGCGCTGGCTCGACTGATGCGGTACGCTTGCTTTTGACGCGCGACTTTCGCCGTTCGATCGACGGGCGGAACGCCACGAGCCTTCTGTCTTGTCGTGCATTTTTGATCGGAAAGCTGCGTCACGGTTTGACGGAGACGCACGCGTCGTCGCCGCCGCTACTCGGCAGCTTCCAGCGCCACGGTCGCTCTCTCCACCTTGCAGGCGCAGAATTTGAACTCGGGGATTTTGCCCACGGGATCGACTTGCGGATTGGTCAGCACGTTGGCTGGGGCTTCGGCGAACGCGAACGGGATGAAGACCATGCCCGGCGACACGTCACGGTCGGAGCGTGCTTTCAACGTGAGCGCACCGCGCCGCGTTGTCACGGTCACGTAGTCGCCAGCCGTGAGGCCAGCGCGTTCCATGTCGCGCGGGTTGAGACCCACGATCGCTTCGGGCTCCAAGGCATCGAGCCTTGACGCGCGGCGCGTCATCGACCCCGTGTGCCAATGTTCAAGCAGGCGGCCCGTCGTCAGCACGAGGGGGAACTCGTCATCGGGAACTTCGGCGGGGGCGACGAGGTCGGCTGCGACGATCTTGGCGCGACCCGACGCGGTCGGGAACGAGTTTGCGAAGATGATTTCGCTGCCCTGCCCGCCCTCGTGCTCGACGGGGTAGGTGAGGCTGTCTTCGCGGTCGATCCGGTCCCAAGTGAAGTGCTTGAGCGAGGGCATCACCGAGACCATCTCGTCAAACACTTCCGACACATGCCCGTAGTGCCAGTTCAGGCCGATGCGCTGGGCGAGCTCTTGGATCAGCAGCCAATCCTGGCGCGCGTCTCCGGGCGGCGAGCAGACCGGGCGGCCCATTTGGACTTGCCGGTTGGTATTGGAGAACGTGCCAAGCTTCTCGGCGTGGGCGGATGCGGGCAGCACCACGTCGGCATGCCACGCGGTTTCGGTCAGGAAGATATCCTGCACGACCAGATGTTCGAGGTGGGCCAGCGCTGCGCGGGCGTGCTGGACGTCGGGGTCGGACATCGCGGGATTCTCGCCCATGATGTAGCAGCCCTTGATTTCGTCGTGATGGATCGCGTGCATGATCTCGATCACGGTCAGGCCGCGCTTGGGATCGAGCTTGGTGTCCCACAGCGCTTCGTATTCGGCGCGGATTGCTGGGTCTTCAACCGAGCGATAGTCGGGGAACACCATTGGAATGAGGCCTGCGTCGGACGCGCCCTGCACGTTATTTTGACCGCGCAAAGGGTGCAATCCCGTACCCGGGCGGCCGATCTGGCCGGTGACAAGGGCGAGTGCGATCAGGCAACGCGAGTTGTCGGTGCCGTGAACGTGCTGGGAGATGCCCATGCCCCAGAAGATGATAGACGCCGTCGAGCGGGCATAAATGCGCGCCACCTCGCGGATCGTTGCGGCTGAGACTCCACAGATCGGCTCCATCTTTTCGGGCGAGAAGCCTGCGACTTTGGCCCTGAGGGCTTCATAGCCCTCGGTGTGGGCTTGGACGTACTGGACGTCGGCCATGCCTTCTTCGATGATCACGTGGAGCATGGCGTTCAGGAGGGCAACGTCGCGGCCCGGCTTGAAGTTCAGGATGTGGCTCGCATAGCGCGCGATCCCCTGGTTCTGCCCGCGTGGATCCATCACGATCAGCTTGGCGCCCCGTTTGGCGGCAGCCTTCAGGTAGGTTGCGGCGACGGGGTGGTTTTCAGCCGGGCGGGCACCGATCACGATGATGCAGTCGCTGTCCTTGGCGGCTGTGAAGGGGGCCGAGACCGCGCCGGAGTTCAAGCCTTCCATGAGAGCTGCGACAGAGGACGCATGACAAAGCCGCGTGCAATGGTCGACGTTGTTGGTCTTAAAGCCCTGGCGGATCAACTTCTGGAATAGGTAGGCTTCCTCGTTTGACCCCTTGGCCGAGCCAAAGCCTGCGATCGCGTGGCCGCCATCGCGGTCGGCGATTTTTTTCAGCCCGTGCGCTGCGACGTCGAGCGCTTCTTCCCAGGTTGCCTCGCGGAACACCGTGTCGATGGTCTCGCGCGAAATCTGCATGGTGCCGCTTTTGGGGGCATCCGCGCGGCGGATCAGCGGCTTGGTCAACCGGTCGGGGTGGTGGATGTAGTCGAAGCCGAAGCGGCCTTTGACGCACAAGCGGTTGTTGTTGGCTGGCCCGTCGCGGCCATCAACATACAGCACCTTGTCATTGGCGACGTGAACCGTCGTCTGGCAGCCAACGCCGCAGTAGGGGCAGATCGTATCGACGGAGCTTGTCTCGAAAGCGACGCGCTTTTGGGTTTTTGTGTCGAGGAGGGACTGCTCCATCAACGCGCCGGTCGGGCACGCCTGGACACACTCGCCGCACGCGACGCAGGTGCTGCTCCCCATCGCCGTGTCGAAATCAAAGACGACCTTGGACTGGTGGCCGCGAAACGCCATCCCGATCACGTCGTTGGACTGCACGTCGCGGCAGGCGCGCAC
>JBBRKD010000012.1:0-11124 GCA_038218255.1 Hyphomicrobiales bacterium
ACACGCTGTGCTGCATCATCGATGTCGTCGGCTTCGACGAACGCGACGCCTGAGCCTTTCAGTCGGACGCGGGCGAAATCGGCGTTGTTGCCAGCCAGCCGCACGACGATGGGCACCTGCCGGCGGGCGCGCCGTAACGCAACTGTCAGTCCTTCGGCGACCGTGTCGCAGCGCTGCATCCCGCCGCCGTGGATGTTAATCAGCAGGGCGTGCGTTTTGGGATTGTCCAGGATCATCTCGATCCCGTAAGCGATATCGAGGCTTGAGGCGGTCGTGCGGATGTCCATGAAGTTTGCAGGCCGCCCGCCAGCATCGATCACAGCGTCGAGCGTCGCGAGTGCGAGGCCTGCCCCGTTGACCACGATGCCGATCTCGCCGTCCATCTGCTGGTAGTTGATCTGCCGCTTGTCAGCCGCCAGTTCGTTAGGGTCGCCCTCTTCGACTTCGATCTGGCCGCGCAAGGCTGCGAGCGCTTTGTGCCGAAACAAGGCGTTCGGGTCGATCGTGAGCTTGGCGTCGAGCGCGATCAGGCGGCCGTCTCGCGTGATGGCCAGTGGGTTGATTTCAACCATCGTCGCATCGAGTTCAGCTGCGGCGCGCGCCATGCCGCCGAGCAAAGCGACAGCCTTTGCGTGGAGGGCTTGGGGCAGGTCGAACGTGCGAGCGGCTGCATCGAAATCACCAGTTAACGTCGTGCCCGTCAAGGTCAGTGGAAAGCGGGCGATAACGTCTGGGTTGGCTTCCGCCGAAGCCTCGATGTCTTCGCCGCCGCTGGCGCTGACCAGCAGCGCGAGTTCGCCTTGCGCGCGGTCGAGAACAATCGCAGCATACACCTCCGTTTCGATGTCGAAGGCTTCTTCGATATACACCCAGCGGACGATTTCGCCTGACGGCTTGGTTTGGCTCGTCACCAGGGGGCGGCTCAACAGATCATAGGTGATCGTGCCGGCATCTTGTGGCGAGGATGCGAACCGGATGCCGCCTGCCTTGCCGCGCGCGCCGCCATGAATCTGCGCCTTAATCGCAAAGCGCGGGAACCCCAGCCTGCGTGCCAGCTTTTCGGCGTCCGCACCGGAGCCTGCCACGCGGCCGCGGGGAATTTCGACGCCAAAGCGCACGAGAAGTTCCTTGGCCTGGAATTCGTAGAGGTTCATGGAAGACCGTCGGTGACCGGGCCATCGGTTTTGAAGCCGGAGAGCTGAAACTGTAGGACGCCCGCTTGGGGGCTGTCGAGGCCCGCTTGGGCCACGGACGCCGTTCGTGTCGCAACGGGTGCGATGACAGCGGCGTCATGATCAGAGATAGTGGTCATATCGAGAGCTTAAACAGGACACGCGCGACCATGGATTTGATGCTGGCGACGCTCGGCGATACGTTCCTTCCCTGGCTGAACTCTGTCTTCGGGTCGAACGGCGCCAATGCGCTCGCGTTGATCGAGATCATGGGCATCAACATTTTGCTCTCGGGCGACAACGCGGTTGTGATCGCGCTCGCCTGCCGATCGCTTCCGCCCAAAAAGCGCACGTTGGGGATCGCCATCGGTGTGCTCGCGGCCATCGTGCTGCGGGTCGTGTTCACGCTCGGCCTGCAATACGTCATCGCTTGGCCGTGGCTCAAGCTGGTCGGCGGCGTGCTGTTGCTGGTAATCGCCATTCAACTGCTTCTGGAAGCCAGCCACGACGACAAGGTGATTGCCGATAGTCCAACGCTTCTGGGTGCCATTACCACGATCGCACTCGCCGACGTCGTCATGAGCCTCGACAACGTGCTCGCAATCGCGGGCGCGGCGCGCGGGCAGACCTGGCTCATCGTGATCGGACTTGCGATGTCGATCCCGCTCATTGTCGGTGGGGCGACGCTGATCATTTCGCTCTTGACGCGGCTTCCTATCCTCGTCTGGGCCGGGGCTGCACTGCTTGGATGGATCGGCGGCGAGTTGATTGCAGAGGAAGCCCGCCTTGCTGAGGTTTTTGCTTCGATCCTTGGTACGGTCGGGCTAACGATGGCCCAACTTCCAACCGCGTTGGCGGTCGCTGGTGCCTTGCTCGTGATCGCCTGCGGACTGGTTGCGCGCGGCGTTCCAAGACCTGCTCACTGACGGTGTCAGCCCAGTGCAGCCCGGCGGCCCAGCCGCGTGCGGCGCGCGGGCACCCGACGTCCCAGGCGGGCGAACTGCGCGGTTTCGATATTGCCAAGGAACAAGCGCGTTGCATTCTCCCAGCTGAAATCAAGCGCCTTGGCGCGCACGGTCGCCTTGTCGAGGGCAAGGGAATCGCGTGCGGCCCGTGCCAGGTCGTCTGACAGCATTCCCGTGACACCGTGCGTTACCACGTCGATGGGACCGGTCACGGGAAAGGCTGCGACTGGCACGCCGGACGCCATCGCTTCCAGCTGCACAATCCCGAATGTCTCTGTGAGGGAGGGCAGCACGAACACGTCGGCTGAGGCGTAGCACTCGGCCAGTTCGCTGCCGATCTGCTTGCCGGTGAACAGCACGTCGGGATAGCGCGCGCGCAATTCGGCCAGTTGCGGGCCGTCGCCGACGACGACCTTGCGCCCGGGCAAAGCGAGATCGAGGAAGGCTGAGATGTTTTTTTCAACCGCCACGCGGCCCACCGTGATGAACACAGGTCCCTCGCCAAACCGCCGGACGGGCCGGGGCGCGAACAATTCGGTATCGACGCCGCGCGTCCAGGGCATGACGCGGTCGAACCCGCGCTGGCTCAGTTCCTGGGCGAGGCTTGGTGTTGCGACCATCACGCCAGCGCCTGCGTTGTGGAACATTTTCATCACGCCGTACGACCAGCTCTCGGGAATGCCAAAGCGCGGGCGCAGATATTCGGGGAAGCGGGTGTGGAAGCTCGTCGTAAACGGGATGCGCTTGGCGAGGCAATGGGACCGCGCCATCCAGCCAACGGGCCCTTCGGTTGCGATATGAACCGCGTCGGGCTGGACGGCTGCAAAGCGAGTGCGGATGCGTGCGAACCCAGGAATCGACAGCCGGATCTCGGGATAGGTGGGTGCTGGAACGGTGTGGAACTCGGCTGGCGTGATGAATTCGAGTTCTGCGCCGAGGCGGCCAGCTTCTTCGCCGAGGCGCTCATACGTGCGCACAACGCCGTTCACTTGTGGTCGCCACGCGTCTGTCGCGACCAGGATGCGCATGTTATGCAGCCTTCAGCTCAGTCTTGGTAGCCACAGCTTCGATCCGGGTGCGCGCGCGCATAATGTCCAGCCACCGGATCATCTCGAACTGACCGTCGTGGGTCTCGCCGATCGCAGTGCAGCTTTCGACCCAGTCGCCCGTGTTGAGATAATGCACACCGCCGAATTGGCGCGACGCGGCATGGTGGATGTGGCCGCAAATCACGCCGTCGACCTCGCGGCGCTTGGCTTCCTCGGCCAGGTTTTTCTCAAAGTCACCGATGAAATTCACGGCCGATTTTACACGGTATTTGAGGTAGCTCGACAGCGACCAGTACCCATACCCGAGCCTGCGGCGCACGAAATTCAAGGGCCAGTTCAGCCATAGCGCGAACTCGTACCCCCGGTCGCCGAGGAAGGCGAGCCACTTGGCGTATCGCACGACCACGTCAAACTCATCGCCGTGGATGATGAGATACTTTTTGCCGGCTGCGGTCTCAAAAATCGCCTGACGCTCGATTTCAATGCCGCCGAATTTGGTGCCGCAATAGTCGCGGATGCCGTCGTCGTGGTTGCCGGGAATGTAGATGATGCGCGTGCCCTTGCGGACCTTGCGGAGCAATTTCTGCAATACGTCGTTGTGGGATTGGAGCCACACAGCTCCGCGCCGGATGCGCCAGAAATCAACGACGTCGCCGACCAGATAAATCGTGTCAGCTTCAGTGTGCTTCAGGAAGTCGAGCAGCAGGTCGGCTTGGCACGCCCGCGTGCCCAGATGGATATCGGAAATGAAGAGCGAGCGGTATGTCGTCATCGGCAAAATGTCTCCTGCCTGAGAAGATAGCCTCCTGACGCGGGCTTGTCACATGAGACAGACGGGTTTTCCATTGCAGGAGTGTGACATCGGACAAATTCGGGTGTGGGTTTCGCGTCGCAGGCGGGCGGCATCGCGCGAAAAGGCAAGGTACTTCAAGGCGGTTGAGCTGATGTCACGCCACCGTTACCCACCGTCACCCTATGTGCGATCAATAGAGACGGGCTGGGAAATAGCGCTGCACCAATTCGTCGAATCGCCCGCTCTCGCGGATTTTTTGTAACGCGCCGTTGACCAGGAGCTTCAATTGCGGGTCCGACTTTGGCAGGGCGATGGCGATCCCATCGCCAAAGTACTTGGGTTCTAGGAACGGACCGCCCTTTAGTTCGCAGCACTGGCGGGCGTTGGTGCCATTGACCCAGATCGACAGGCCGATCGCATCGTCGAACAGATAGGCGACTTTGCCGTCGGCGAGGGCTTCGCGTGCGAGTTCGATCGTCTCGAACGTCTTGATGGTTGCGTCGGTGAAGAACCGCTTCAGGTAGGCTTCGTGCGCGGTTCCTTTGGCGACCGCGACCGTCTTGCCCTCGGCGAACTCAGGCGTGATGTCCTGCACAATGCCGTCGCGCTTGCCAGCGAAGTGTCCCGGCGTGTGGAAGTACCGGTCGGAGAATGCGACCTTTGCAAGCGCACTCCAGGTCACGCGGTGCGCCGAGATCGCGCCGTCCGCTTCGGCGGCTGTCAGAGCTGCGAACTGTTCGTCCCACGGGCGAACCTTCACATCGCAGGCCGCGTTGACTTCGAGGCAGATCGCACGGCCCAAATCGACATTGAACCCGGTCAAGGCTCCTTCCGCATCGATATAGTTGAAGGGCGGAAAATCGCTCTCGGTGACGAAGCGGAGCACGACGCGCCGCTGCGGGTCGCCCGCGACCGTTGCGCCCAGTGCGACGTCGGGCGCACCGTCTGCGACGGACGGCTGGCCTGCGCCAGGCTCACGTTCGGCGCTGCCGGCTGGCACCGACACCAGAGCTGCGCAGAGCAAAGCTGCGCACGCCCATTGTCCAAGGAGAGCGCCGTGTTCAACCGTCAGCATCGGCTTTGCCTTCACAAGAAGCTGGACCTGCGTTGTGTCCCGCCGTTAGATTCGTGATGGTAAGTGTAGCGGGCGGGCCAGGGGGCAGCAACTGGGGGACGCAGGCAACGTCGCAAGGCAGGACGACCTGCGGGCTTGGGCGGATCGCGCACACGAACATGCGCGCTGTCTACCGGCTCCCGATGACGATTCACGCGCGAGCCTCGTGCTTGCCGCTGCTGTCGGCCGCCTCGAAGCAATCGATCCCTCTGCGTCCGCTCGATCGGGGCTGTGGCCCGGCCAACTGCGCTTTCTTCTGGTTTTAGGTGCCGCGTTTGGTGTCTTGCTCCTCGCCGCGCCGGGTACGCTCGTTTCCGGCCTCGATGCCCTGTTCGCCGCGGTTTTTGCGTCCCTCCTTGCGGTCCGACTGGTGGCGCTGTGTCATCTTCTGACGTCGCGGCGCGCTGCCGATCTCGCTACAACCCACTATGCCGATGCGCTCTCACGCAACGCACACTCTCCCGACGCACACTCATCTGACGCCGTCGGCTGCGACACCCGCCTCCCGACGTACACCGTTCTGATCGCGCTCTATCGGGAAGTCGCGGTTGTGCCGCAGGTCGTGCAGGCCATGCGCGGGCTCGATTATCCCGTCGCGCGGCTCGAAGTTGTATTCATTCTAGAAGCCGACGATGTGGACACGCATTCGGCGCTTCTCCAGACTGGTTTGCCGCCCCATATGCGGATCGTGGTCGTGCCAGCCGGGTTGCCCCGCACCAAGCCGCGCGCGCTCAGTTTTGCGTTGACCGAAGCGTGCGGCACCTACGTCGTTGTCTACGACGCCGAGGACATCCCCGATCCCGATCAGCTGCGCCGCGCTGCCGCCCGCTTTCGCGCCGAGGGGCCGATTCTTGGCTGCCTGCAGGCACGGCTGGTGATCGACAATGGCCAACAGAGCTGGCTCACGGGACAGTTCGCGGTCGAGTATCTCGTGCTGTTTCAAGCGATCCTGCCAGCGCTCGCCCGTTTCGGACTGCCCGTTCCGCTCGGCGGCACGTCGAACCATTTTCCCAAGGCGACGCTGGATGCGGTCGGCGGGTGGGACCCCTACAACGTGACCGAAGACGCCGATCTGGGCTATCGGCTCGGGCGTGCTGGATACCGCGTCGCCATGCTCGACAGCGCCACAGCCGAAGAGGCCCCGTCGCGCTGGCCGGTCTGGCTTGCGCAGCGGGCGCGCTGGCAGAAGGGCTGGATGCAAACCTATCTCGTCCACATGCGTGATCCCCGTCGGCTCGTCCGCGACTTTGGATGGCCGGGAATGGTCGCCTTCCAGCTCGTTCTTGGCTGCGGGCTCCTGTCTGCCTTTGCCCACCCCTGGTTTTTTGCCTGGATGGTTTACCGGGCGACACGCGCGGATGAGGCTGCCGCCGTGCCGGGCCTGCTTGGTCCTGCCACGCTTGCTGCTGCCTCGCTTGTTGCCATTTCGTTAGCTGTCGCGGTTGTGTGGCGCTGTGGGCAGCGCGGGCTTTTGATGCACGCCGTTCTCTCACCGCTGTATTGGCTACCCATCTCCTTTGCAGCTTACCGCGCACTCGCTGAACTTGTGAGGGCTCCGTTTTACTGGGCCAAGACCCAACATGGCGATGGGGTGCGGCGGCGGCCGTCGGCCTAATTTTTGAAATTTCTTCGCCCTGTCCCGCGCGGAACAGCGGGCGGACACTGTCTGCTGCATTCTCAATTCATCGGACGCGGCACTCCAGACGGTGGACCAGACTGTGGACCGGTTCGAACCCAGCTGAGGCCATCACGGTCCAGCGCAACCCTTCAGGAGACGTCCCCATGTCGAAAGTTCTCATCTCGCTCGCAACGCTTGCCCTCCTCGCCGTCGCAACGGCTGTTCCGTCCTCGGCTGCGATCGTATGTGACGAAGATGGTTGTGCGCCTGCGATCCTCATCCCCGGCCCGGTGCTGATCGTCGCCGACGACGACTGCGATTGAAGCCAGGGCGCCACCCACGTTTCCCCATGCCAAGACACAGGAGGTGACATCCAAATCTCTCAATTGAAACGGCAGCGCCTGCGTTTTCTCCTTCCCGCGGGTGCTGAATTTACGGCCGGTGTTTCCCTTCCAACGCAGCCCCTGCGTCGGGATCGGATCACCGGCCTTTTTTTGTTGGGGGCTGCTTTTGTTGCGAGCCACGCGGCAGTCACGCGTGCGGCACTGCACGTGCGATGGGCGCATGTCTTTGACGATTTTCGAATTTTTCAGTCCTGTGACGGGGGGAACAGCGCGCCTAGCCGATCCCCGTCACTCTCACGGTCACAGGATGCGAAGCGATCGGCGCTTTGCCCTGAACAGTTCAGGAGATTGGCTATGAACGGGCGCGTCGTCAAAATTGTCGGGACCATTGGTATGGGCATCATCGTCGCCGACAACGGTCAGAAATTCCGCTTCCGCATCAGCGATGTCTTGAACGCACATCTCACGTCGGACGACCAGGATGTCGATTTCGTGCCCGAACGCGGATGCGCAAAGGCCATCGTCGTCCTCGACGGCTCGCCCTGGACGGCGTTCGGACCGCTCATCTCCCATCCGTCCCACGCCCACATCTGAATAATTCCGCTTCGGTCAGACTTTGTTGGCGTTGTTCCTGCGGGAACTGCCGGAGACGTGCGCTAAGCCTAGCTTGGGTTTCATCGAGACACCACCTCACCACAAGGATGACTGCCATGAAACGCCAGGCCCTCCGCTTCTCCTTTGCTTCGGCCGCTTTGATCCTGACCACACTTGGCGCTGTCAGCGCTGTTCAAGCCGAACCCGCTGCATCGGGTGAATGCCGCCGCTTCGTGCCGACCGTCGGTGTGACCGTCACGGTGCCCTGCATCGAGACTGTCTCTACCACCTCGACCGCCGCAGCGATTGCCGCCACCCCTGTGAAGGCCGTTGCGACGGCCAAAGCTGACGCCGCAACCAAGGTTGTGGCGGCATCCGTTCCTGCTGCCGTCGCAGAGCCTGCGGCCATCGTCCCGTCCTCAGCCAAGCCCTCAATCCAGCCCTCAACCCAGCCCGGCGGACGCCTATCGGGCAACACCATGAAACGCTGCGTCGAAATCCTCGACCGGGCGCAGTTTGGCAAATCCCTGCCGGGGGACGCCGCCGTCCTGCGCGACAGCTGCCGCACGGCTGGTTAATCGTTTTCGTTACGCATGAGATTGCGTGCGGCATTCCCTTTGCGGGCCGCGTGGCTTACATGATACCTGTCAGGTGTCTGCTGGCATCGTGTGGGTGAGCCATGAAGCGCAAGATCGCCGCCATCCTGGTCGCGGATGCGTCTGGTTATGCCGGGCGACTTTCGGCTGACCGCACTGCCGCCATGGCCGATCTCGACGCTGCGCGGCGCATGTTCCAAGAGATCGTCACGGCCCATGATGGCCGCATCTTCAATGCCGCTGGCGCCAGCATCCTGGCCGAGTTTGCCAGCGTGGTCGAAGCCGTCCGATGCGCGCTTGCTGTGCAGGGTCGGCACGCGACCGGCGCGCTGCGCTTTCGCATCGGCCTCACCATCGGCGACGTCGTCGAGCACGAGGGCGATCTCCTAGGCGACGGGGTTAACGTCGCGGCGCGGCTGGCTGGCCTTGGGCCTGACGGGTGTGTGTGCGTCTCGCGCGGCGTCTATGAGCAAGTCCGCACCAAGGTTGACGTCAGCGTTTCTGATCTTGGCCTCCAGGCGCTCAAGAACATTCCCGAGCCTGTGCATGCCCTGTCGCTTAGGGCAGGCTTCGACGGCAAGGTCGTCACGTTTGATCGCCCGTCGCCGTCGGCTGCACCATCCATTCCCGCACTCGCGCTGGCGGGCCTCGCCGGTGTCGCCTTGCTGATCGTGGTCATCGTCCGAGGGGTCGCCCCGCCGACGATTGCTATTCCCGTCAGCGTCGCTTTGCCCCCGCCGCCGCTCGCGAGCGCCCAGCCGACGCAGGTGCCGAACGCGTCGAGCTCGTCCGTCCAGTTTGGGGCAACCAAGCGCTCGCAGCGGTGCAGCGAGATCCTTGAGCGCATTCAAAGCGGGGCGGCTTCGGCGGATGATCGGGCGTCGCTCGCCAGTTCGTGCCAGTGAGTTTGCCTTGAGGCTTCAGAGATAGCGGTTACCCATTTGACGATTGCCGTGTTGGCAGCCCGATCGGGTCGATGTAGGGTATTGGTCTTGAATACTTTTCTAGTGTTTCGCGCGGAACAGCGGGTTTGCGCTCGTCGTGGCTTTCTCACGGGTAGTCAGATCGGTCGCACCGTGCGTTCGCTCTGGCCGTCATTCGATCGTTTCTCCCGCTGTCTCAACCAATTGAAGTGGATTGTTCCCCAATGACCCTGTTGTCCCGCACCCTGATCCGCGCGTCGCTGTCGGTCGCAGCCGTTGCCGCCGCCGCTGTGTGTCTCACGCCCGCGCTTGCCCAGAAAGCAGCGCCTACGCCCACCGAACTCATCGAAGCCTTAAAGGCGAAGGGCACACGCGGCGTGGACGCCCGTGCGACGCCTGCCGACCCGGCCGCAGAGGCTGCCGCCGCCAAACTGATCGAAACGCTCCGTGACAAGGCCACACGCGGCCTGTCCGCATCCACCCAGGAGCGCCAGCAATTGTCCTCGATCGTTGCGGCCAAGCCCAACGTCAATCTCGAGGTTCCGTTCGGCTTTAACTCGGCCGATCTGACGACAGAGGCCGTCACGCAGTTGACGTCGCTCGGCAAGGCGCTGCAGGACGGCCAGCTCGCGCTCGCCGACATTCTCGTCGCTGGCCATACCGATGCCAAGGGCGGCGCCGACTATAACCAGACGCTGTCGCAGCGCCGGGCCGAAACCGTCCGCGCCTACCTTGTGAAAAACTTCAACATTCCTGAAGCCAAGCTCATTCCCGTTGGCTACGGCCGCGAGAAGCTCAAGGACCCGTCCAAACCGTTCGCGGATGAGAACCGCCGCGTCCAGGTTGTGAACCTGAGCAAGTAGTCAAAGCAGTCAACCTGAGCCCGTCGCTTGGGCGTCTCTCGTTGGCCATTCTATCGTCGGCAATCGGGACCGGCTCTCGTGAGGCGGTCCCGGTCCAGCTGGGGTATCATGGCGTCACGCCCAGTCGGGTCAGCCCGTCGCGGCTCGACTGGGATTTCGTGTCCAGCGTAAGGGCGCGGCGGAAATCATCGATCGCTGCCTGTTTGCGACCTTGCGCTTCTGCGATGTGGCCGCTCGTATCCCAGACGTAGGCCGAAGTCGCCCCATAACGCGTGGCCTGCTTGGCATCGTCTGCGGCCTGTGTCAGCCGACCAGCCTTGAAGTGCGTCCAGGCGCGGTTGTTGTAGGCTTCGCCGTCGTCGGACTTCAACTTGATGGCAGCCGTGAAATCCTCGATCGCCGCGTCGAGCGTGCCCTTTTCAAAGCGCGCGAGCCCGCGCGTATTGTAGGCAGCGGTTGACGGCGCGAGCTTGATTGCAGCGGTCAGCGCATCGATCGCCTCATCTGATTTGCCAGAGTCGCGCAGCGCGACGCCAAGCTTGGTCTGCACGTCGGCAGCCGTTGTGTTTGATAGTGCGCCATCTTTCAAGAGCCCTCGGCAGGCTGAAATGGCTGCCGTACGGTCGGTGCCATTGCAGTCGGCATACTGGCGTTTCAGGCGGGCTTGCAGGCCAGCCCAGTCGGTTTGGTCGCTCGCTGGCGTTTGTGCGGCTGGCGGTGGCGATGCTGGTGCCGGCTGGGCAACTGGTGCCGGCTGGGCAACGGGTGCCGGCTGGGCAACCACCGCGGGCTTGGCCTGCGAAGCGGTTGCGATCGGCGGTGGGGTCGCCGTGCCTTTGACGATTTGCTCAAACACTTGCGGCTGAAAGAGAAGCACCGCACCGGCAGCTGCCAGCACGGCGATGGCCGTCAAGGCGATCCATTTCATCGAGTATCCTGCCTTTTGTTTCGGGTCCATCGCATGCGGTGGCGCAACGGGAGCCTGTCGGTTTGCCCCGGTTTCGCCCACGATCAGCGTGAACGCGTGAACGCCGTCCGGCACCGCTTGAGGGCGCACGATCCCAACGTCAGCAAAGCGACCGGGATAGTGATC
>JBBRKD010000013.1:0-10965 GCA_038218255.1 Hyphomicrobiales bacterium
TTGCAGGTACGCCAATCCAGGGATGCGCGGTTTTGCTGTCGCAGCCAAGTTGCAACGGCTGACCGGGCTGCACAGGCCGCCCCAGCTCAGGCCGCCCCAAATTGTACGCCATCCCGACGTCGCCCCAGATCCCCCAACACAGGGCGAGCCCATCCGAGCGGCTGAGCGCAAGCGCGTCGAGGAACGTGTTCGCCGCGGCATAGTCGAACTGCCCCGGCGGGCCGACAATCCCGCTCGTCGACGAGAAGACGGCAAACACGTCAAGGGTTCCAGGCGGCAGGAGTTCGTTGAGGATGAGCCCGCCGGTGACTTTCGGGGCGAGCACGGCTTTGGCGCTTTCGAGCGTTTTGACGCCGACCGGCGCGTCGTCGATCAAGCCTGCAGCATGAAACACGCCGTCGATGGTCCCAAACTGCGCGCGAACCTGCGCCAAGGCGGCGGTCATCTCCGGTCTGGATGTGACGTCGGCCTGCACGATCACCACGTCGCCGCCGCAGCGTTCGATCTCTTGGATCGCCGCGACCACTCCAGCATGCCATCCGGTGAGGCGTGGCCAGTCGGCGCGCGATGGAAAGCTGCTGCGGGTGAGCAGCGCCAGCCGACCTGAAACCGTCAAGGCGAGGTGCCGGGCCAAGAGCAAGCCGATGCCGCCGAGCCCGCCACTAATCAGATAGACGCCGCGATCCTTGAGCCGCCGCGTGGCCAAGGCCTCAGCCTTGATCGGCAACTCCACTTCAATGAAGCGCCGTGCGCCTCGCAAGGCCACGAATGATTGTCCCGATGCCGCATCGCATTCCGCAAGGATGCGCTGGGCGAGGGCCGCGCTGTCGTCACCAGGTGCGACGTCGATCAGCTGTGTGCGGGTTTGTTCAAGTTCACGCGGTAGCACGCGAAGCGCGCCAAGCAGGGTCGCCCGGTGGGGATGTGTGACGAGGCCGCCCGCGTCTGGAGCCGCAGCCCCCGAGGTGACGGCGGTGATGTTGAGCGGATGGTCGTAGGCGCGGCCCGCGATCTCGGCGGCGATGTGGAACAGGCTGTCTAAGATCCGCTCCTGGCTAGATGAGCCCCCTGCCAGCTCGGGTGCCTCATCGAGCGACCACGCGTGAAGGATATGGGTCGGGCGGTGGTTGTGCTGTTCGCACGCGTCGAACACCCGCTTATAGCCGTGCGGATCGTCCGGTGCGATGGTGACGTCAGCGCCATCGGCGCCGCGTGCTGTCGACCCGACGATCAGGCACGTCGCGCCACGCTCTAACAGCCGTGCGCGCAGGGCCTCGAACAACGCAGTAGCATCGGCAAAAATCAGCCAGTGTCCGCCGTGAGCCGCCCCCGCCCCCGCCCCCGCCCCCGCCCCCGCCCCCGACCCTGCCGCCAACGCCGAGGTCTGCTTCCAGCCCGAGGTGACGCCGGCGTCCGCTGACGCTTCGAGCCGTTCGAGCTCTGACCGGGGCAACAGCACCTGCGCGGGTGCGACGGGCGCGTGGGCCGCCCTGTCCCGATCGCCCGGCGTGATCCAATGAAACTGCTTGTCGAAAGGATAGAGCGGCAGCGATTGCCGCCGAAACGGGCCGGGTCCACGGATAGCTGCAAGATCAACCGTTGCGCCATGCGCCCACAGCGTCCCGGCCGCCAAGAGCGCGAAAGATTTGTCGTTGATGGCTTCCGTGGCTGGCCGGATCGAACCGGTGATGACGGGGACGCGATGACCGCCCCGCTCGCCGCTGTCGCCCTGGTTTGCGGATTTCGCGAGATTGGCCAGAACTTGCCCGGGTCCTGCTTCCAACAGCACACGCGACGGCTCGGCCATGACGGCGGCCAGCCCGCGACCGAAATACACCGTTTCGCGCAAATGCCGGACCCAGTACTCCGGCGAGGTCAGTTCGCCAGGTTGTGCCCAGCGTCCCGTCGTATTCGACATGAACGGGATCGCGGGATCTAAGAGCGCGACGGTCGCAAAGCCACGCCTGAACGTGTCAAGCGCGCCGTCGAGCATGCTGGAATGGGCCGCGACCGTGATGCCGACAACCGACGATTGGATTGCGCGCGCATCGAGATCAACTTTGAGCGCATCGATGGCAGCAGCTGGTCCTGAAACCACCACGCTGTCGGCTGCGTTCACGGCCGCAATATCGAGCGTCATGCCGATCAGGCTGCGCACGTCGCGCTCGCTCGCGTGGACGGCCAGCATCCCCCCGGCCGGAAGCTCTTCAAAGATGCGCCCGCGCAAACCCACGATTGCCAAAGCGTCGCTCAGGCTCATGACGCCTGCGGCGACGGCCGCAGCATAGTCGCCAGCACTGTGCCCGATGACAGCTGAGGCCTCGACCCCCCAACTCCGCCAGAGCTGCGTGAGCGCATATTCCAGCACAAACACCGACAAAACCGAGTGCAGCGGGCGGCGCAAACGCTGGCTCAAGTCGTCGCGAGGCAGCGCGACGTCGCCTGAAAATACGTTGCCTGGAAATTCGTCGCCTGGAAACATGAGCCACTTGAGGTCGGCGGGGGCATCGGTGCCAAGAACCAAAAAACACTCATCGATAGCCGCTTTGAACTGCGGATAATGGTCGTACAGCCCCTGTCCCGCGCCCGCATATTGCGCGCCGCCGCCAGGGAACATCAAGACCACATCGGGGGCTGTGGTTGGGCGCGTGCCCTTGGCAGCCGTCAAGCGATCAGCGCCCGACAGCGCTGCGGCGAGCCCGACAGAATCGTGCGCGATGACCGCAAGCCGATGCGCGAACACGTCCCGTCCCACGTGGCTCGTGTAGGCGGCGTCCGCAACGCTGAACGATGCGCCAGACGAAGCGATGTGCGCTTGCCAGGCGGATGCGAGCTGATCTCGCGCGGTCAGAGATTTTGCCGAGAGTGTCACGATATGGACATCGTCTGGCCGCGACGCTTTCGGCTGGCCTAAGCGCCGAACGGGGCCGCGCGCAGGGGCTTCCTCGATGATGGCATGCGCATTCGTGCCGCCAACACCGAGGCTGTTGACCCCACATCGCCGGGGCGCGTCACCGCGTGGCCAGTCGCGGCGCTGGCCGACGACCTGGAATGGCGTTTCGTCAAACCGGCATAACGGGTTGTGGGCGGTGAAATGCAAAGACGCGGGAATGATGCCGGACTTAAGTGCCATCGCAACCTTGATCACACTGGCGACGCCAGCTGCCGTATCGAGATGGCCGATGTTGCTCTTCAAGGAGCCGATGCCGATTGAGCCTGTGGCGAGATCGCGGCCATAGGCCTGCGTGAGGGCTGAGATTTCAATCGGATCGCCGACCCGGGTCCCGGTCCCGTGCGCTTCAACGTAGCCAATGGAACGCGCCTCGACGCCAGCAACCGCGATCGCTTCAGCAGCCGCCGCAGCCTGTCCATCGACGCTCGGGGCAAGGTATCCTGCTTTCCCGGCACCATCGTTATTGATGGCGGTGCCTAAAATGACGGCGTGGATGATATCGTCGTCGGCGAGGGCGTCGGCGAGCCGACGCAACACCACGACGCCCGTCCCGCTGCCAAACAGCGTGCCATCCGACGTCGCGTCGAAGGCAGCACACTTGCCGGTTGAGGACAGGATTTCACCTTCCGCATAGTGATAGCCCTGGCGGTGTGGCAGCAGGATGCTGACGCCACCGGCGAGCGCCATATCGCACTCCCCCGCCAGAAGGCTCTGGCAGGCAACGTGGATCGCCACGAGCGATGTCGAGCACGCGGTTTGGATCGATAAGCTCGGTCCGCGCAGGTCGAGTTCGTAAGACACGCGAGACGTCAGAAAGTCCTTGTCGTTGCCGGTATGCCGCAACAGGAACATGCCGACGCTCTTGAGCAGGTCGGGCCGTGTCAGGATGTTGTGGGCGAAATACGCCTGCATGCCGCATCCGCCGAACACGCCGATCGACCCTGGAAACGTCCGCGGGACGTGCGCTGCGTCCTCCAACGCATGCCAGCAGGTTTCGAGAAAGTGCCGGTGCTGGGGATCGAGGATGGCCGCTTCCTGCGGGCTGAAGCCGAAGAACGTGGCGTCAAACATCTCAAGGTCGGGCAGCACCAACGATGCGCGCACGTAGTTCGGGTCCTGGAGATCGGCTGAGGACACACCCGCGGCCAGCAGCGCGTCGTCAGTCAGCCATTGTGCGGCGTCCCGGCCTTCTTGCAGCATGGTCCACAGGTCAGCGACGCTCGCAGCACCCGGGAAGCGGCCGGCCATGCCGACGATCGCAATCGCGTTTGGATTGACGGGTTCTCCAGCCGCCGGGATGTTTTTCGTCATGTGGTGTCGTTTCTAGCGTGATGAGGGAACAAGAGTTGCGCGTTGGCGTGCGGCGAGGCGACCCTGGGCGCGTCCGGCACCCGCTGCCACCGCTTCGGACGCCCCCTGACCACTCGGTTCCGCCAGATAGTGGCACAACCTTTGGATCGTCGGATGCTGGAAGACTTCGGTCAGGGGAATGTCGCGGCCAAAGTCCGTCGAGAGAAGGCGTTGCAATTGTACGGCCATCAGCGAGTGGCCGCCGATGTCGAAAAAGTTGCTCGTCCGTTCGATGCTCTCAACACCCAGCAGTTTTTGCCATATCGCTTCGACACGGCGTTCGATGTCGGGATGCACCGCGAGAGCGCGCAGAAGTTCAGCCTTCGTCGCGGGTGACGCGGCAGGAGGACTGGCAGCAGGCGGCGTCGTGGCTGCCAGCAACTGCCGCAACGCCGCTCGATCGATTTTGCCATTCGAATTGAGCGGCAGCGACGGCACGATGCGGATGACACTTGGAACCATGATGGCTGGCAGATCGGCGGTCACGGCGTCGCGCACGTGGGCTGCAGTGAGGGTAGTGGTCGACGTCGGCTGGACGAAAGCAACCAGACGCGGCTGCCGTTGATTCGTCTCGGCGATAACGACCGCGCGCATGACGCCAGGGATCGCCGCAATGGCCGTTTCGATTTCGCCAAGCTCGATGCGGTGGCCGCGAATCTTGACCTGATCGTCGATCCGCCCGAGGAACTCGAGTGTGCCGTCGCCATGGCGGCGCACGAGATCGCCGGTCTTGTAGACCCGCCCCGGCTGGCCGAGTGGGTCGGCAGGCAGGAACCGCTCAGCTGTCAGTTCAGGCCGATTCCAATATCCCTCGGTCACGCCCTCGCCGCCGATGCACAATTCACCTGCAACGAGAGACGGGCATGCGGCCCCAGACGGTGCCACGACGAAGAGGCTCGTATTTGCGATCGGCAGTCCGAGATCCACGAACCCGCGCACGGTAGAAACGGCAGCCGTCGTCGACCACACGGTGGTTTCAGTCGGCCCATACATGTTGATGAGCGCGCCACGAGTGCATTCGGCGAGCTTTGCGGCGAGATCGGCCGGGAGCGCTTCGCCACCCACGAGCAAGGCGTCGAGGCGGCCGAGCGCTGCGCGCCCTGTGTCGTCGGCAACCAGCATGGTCGCCATAGATGGCGTGCATTGCAGATGCGTCGCGCCATACCGTTCGATGTCGCCTGCAACCGAGACAGGCCCGGTGACAGCACTTGCTCCGCCGATCGCATCGAGCACGAGCTTCAGGCGCGGCAGGCTTTCAAGGACGATGTCGGTCGGAATGCCAAAGTCGAGCAGGCAGGCGATCTCGTCGACGCCGATCGCGCGGCAGCTGTCGGCCATCTTGCGGGCGCGGTCCACGGTTCCAAACAAGCCGCTGGTTGAATAGTAGCGATGGAACGCATGCTCAAGGAGCGCCTCCTGGTCGGCGTCCGACAGGTCCGCTTCCATGATGCTGGCCGAGGCCGCACCGCCAGCCGATGGTTGCGCTGCGATCGTTGGAAACGACCACGCGGCCGCGCGAACGAGCTCAACGGCGCTGGCCAGATAACTCTTGAGCGGCCCACGCACAATCTCGACCGTCTCGTCGTCGGTTTCCCCGATGTAGGTATGCAGCATCAAGGTCACCTGACCGTGGCCTGGGTGGCCCGCTTCCGTCCACGCCTTGCGGTAGATGGCGATGTTGGCCCCGACCTCGGCGAGCGACATGCCCAGCATGTGGGTCAGCACGTTGAAACCGAGCCGACCGGCCGCTTCGAAGGTTTCCGGGTTCTTGGCAGCCGTCAGCCACACGGGGAGTTCGGCCTGAACCGGACGCGGGTAGGTGTGGACCGCGACAGCTTTTCCGCTGGCATTCGGCAGCGTCACAGCTTTGCCCCGCCAGAGCTGGCGTAGCGTTTCGATCTGCTGGAACATGATGGTCTTGCGATCAGCGAAATTCTGCGGTGCCAGCACGAAATCATTGGGCATCCAGCCAGACGCCATCGCAAGGCCGACCCGCCCGGCCGACAGATTGTCAATGATCGACCATTCCTCTGCGACGCGGATCGGGTCGTGCAAGGGGAGCACGCAACTGCCCGCCCGGATGCCGACCCGCGTCGTGATGGCGGCAACCGCGCTGCTCGTGATGGCGGGATTGGCGAAAAGCCCACCCATCTTTTCAAAATGTCGTTCGGGTGTCCACACGGCTTCAAATCCGTTGGCGTCGGCGAACTTGGCGCCCTCGAGCAGTAGCCGGTAGCCGTCGGCGTCGCCCGTGTCCGTCGTATTGCCGAAATAGAACAGGCTGAGCGACAGATTGGCCTGCCTGTTCCCGCCGTTGGCCCGCCTGTTCGCGCCGTTGGCCAGTGCGGGCCGATCCGAATGCAACGCAACCGTAAACCCATGCGTCAGCGTCCACAGAAGCTCGAGCACGGCGATATCGAAGCTGACCCCCGTGACGGCGAGCCACGTTCTTTCGCGCGGTGATCCGTCAGGCTGATGTGATTTCTCGGTCTGTGGAACCACCGCCCGCATGCCGACAAAAAAGTTGACGACATTGCGATGGGTGACGCAAACGCCCTTGGGCTTGCCGGTCGAGCCGGAAGTGTAGATCAGGTAGGCGCGAGCCGTGCCATCGTGGTCGCGCAATGCCGGGCGCACAGAAATCCCAGAAAGCTCAGAGCGCTCACCCAAAGCCACCAACGCCGGATCAATCACGGCGTCGGGCGGAACTGCGAACCTCGCCGCCAGCCGCGCATCTGTCAGAACAATCTTTGCGCCGGTATCGTCGAGGATATACGCGACCCGCGATGGCGGCATCTGCGGATCGATCGGCACATAGCAAGCGCCGGTCGTCAAAACGGCGAGCAGCGTCACAATGAGGTCAGGCGTGCGCTCCAGGCAAACGGCAACCACGCTGCCTGGTCCACACCCGCGCGCAGCAAGCGCGGTTGATAGGATGGTCACTCGTTCGGCAAGTTCGCCATAGGTGAGCGTCGTTGCGTGGAAGCGGACGGCGGCCCGATCGGGATAGGCGGCCGCCGCCTCGCGAAACATACAGTCAACCGTCGTCTGGCTGACCGGCTGCGCAGTCGCGGCATTGATGCGCGCAAAAACGTCGGCTTCGTCATCGGGAACTAGCGAAACGTGCGCGATCATCCTGCCGCTGGACGCGGCCTGCCGAAGATTGTCTAGCGCCGTCTCAAGGTGGTATTGCATGGCGTCGGCCGTGGCAGCCGCGAACCGATGGGGATGAACAAGAAGCGTCAATTCACCGGCGTTTGAGTGGGTGACGATGAGGTCATATCCAAGTGCCGCATCAATCCCGCTTTCGCGAGCGTCGGGTGATCCGCTCTGGTCCAGGAACAGCACGGGCGGATCGAACGCTGAGCGACCGGCATCCCGCATGCGGACTACAAAATCCATGGAAAGGGGTGCCGCAGCGCTCGCATCCGCCAACTCAGACCGCAGCCGGCTGATGAAGGCTGCAGCCGTTTCACTCGCGCCCGCTTCGATGAGCAGGGGTCGGCTCGGCTCGAAAAGCTGCGACGTGCCGGTGACGGCTGATCGCGTCGCAGGGGTTGAGACCGCAATACTGGCAGCACCGCCCGTCAGGCGGCTGATCCACACGGCCAGGGCGGCCAGACTTTCGACCGCCAGACTTGCGACCGACGGTGTGCCTCCGATGTTGGCGGCTGCCGCTGCCGAGCGCCGCAGCGGTCGGACGTGGAACGCGCTGGTGGTTGCAAGCCGGTCGTCTGTGGTACGCGGATAGGCCAGCGGCAAAATTGGATGGCTCGGGAGCCGGCGCAGCCACGCGCCTTCGCCGCGCGCAGCCGCGCGTGCCATTGCGTCGACCCGCGTGCGAAACGCGTCTGTTGGCGCAGCGACTGCGTGGCCGCGCGTGATACCCAACGCCGTGGGCGATACCTCGCGACCGCGCAGATCGGTAAAATCGCTCAACGTCACCGCGCCATCGCTAACGGCCACCGTCAGTGACGTCGGCGTCACGTCGAGAACGTCGCCAGACTGAGCCGTCCCCGATGGCGCGGCTGTCACGTTGCACGAGCGCACGCACATGACCTGCGCGCCGATCTGCACTTTGCCTCGCCCGAGCGGGTTGGGGATGCGGGTGTCGAGGGCGCGGACGAGCGCTGTGGTCGTCGCCACCGACCGCGATGGATCGATCAACCCGCCGCACGACGGCCGAGCGCTCCCCGCGATTAAGGTTGGCGGCGCAGCCTCCGGTGTCGTCGAGAACGACCCTGCCGTCAGCCCATCCGTCAGGCGCGAAAACGTCGACAACCCAGCGGCGAAGCACTTTGAATTGAGCGAGAATCCGGTCTCGTCGGCGGTGATGGGAAACTCGGCGCGCACGGCGATCTCGCCTGCGTCGAGCCGATCAGTCATCCGATGCCAGACAACGCCATACGCGCGCTCGCCGTTGATGAGTGCCCATAGCGGCGTGTTGAGGCCGGCATAGCGCGGCAGCGGACCATCGTGAAAATTGAAGGCACCTGCGGTGGGCATGGCGAGATAGTCCGGCCCGAGGCGAACGAGATTGCCGACACTGAAGAGGAAATCGAATGGCGCACGAAGCAAAGCGTCAAGGTCGCGGCCCATGGCGTAGCACGGGATCTGGTGCGACTGAGCCCAGGCTGAAATCTGGACGTTGCTCGACACCACAGCGGCAATCGTATGGTGTTGGCCCAGCCAGTGTTCGCCGCATGGAATGAGCAGCGACGAATCCCCAACCATCACAGCGCTGAAAAATGGCAAGACGCGCTACCCCTCAACACGGCACTCAACGCAGTTCTCAACGCACGCAGGTTCGCCAATTACGGCGAGCCGTTCAGCACCGATCAGCAATGAAATAATGTGCAACCGTAAGGGGTGAGGCCTAGCAGGTCTCGCCCATCAACGGCAGGCTTTCAGCCGAGCAAGGTAAACCAAGAGAGTTGCACTGCCGACGCCGAACGCTGCCTCTAGTATAGCCGATCTCCACCGACATAAAAAGTAGTCATGGCACAGGCTTACGAGAGAATCTTTGCTCGCAGCCCACGCCATGCAGTCTCGCCGAGTTTCAGTCGGTCATTCCAGGTGCAGGTTGGCGTAGGAGCGACGCTTCGCTGGTCACTCGCGAGACACGTTAACAACTGTCAGAACCTGAACACTAGCCAGTGGATGTCTTAGAGATACCAAGGTCCGCGTGAAGCGCCGTAAGGGTTGCCACAAGGTCGAGGCCTGCGAACAGGAACCGATCGACGCCTGCGGCTTTATAAGCGCTTTCGTGATCGCCGGGGCGGCCGGCGACGACGACGTGGGTTGCGCCTGCGGCCCTGAGAGCGCGGGCTGTGCTTTCGGCATGCGAGGCGTAGACCGCGTCAGATGATGCGATGACGGCGACCGTTGCGCCCGAGGATGTGAACGCGGCAGATGCGGCTTCGGGCGAAGCGTAGCCATCGGTCGGCTGGCAGGCGATGCCGCCGCTCGCCAGGATGTTGTGCACCCACGTCGAGCGGGCGGTGTGGTCGGCAATCTCACCGAGCGCTGCGAGGAACACGGCGGGCTTAACGGTGGCAGCGTCGGCCGCGTCGCGCAGGCGCTCGAAGGGCGCGGACAGCCTGACAGGGCTCAACGGGCGGATTGACGCTGCGCCGCTTAGGACTGGCGCTGCCGCACGTGGCATGACCGTGACGCCGTCCGCCCCCAACTTCGGGAATGCCGAGACGCCGGTGATTTCGAACTTGCCGGTGGCGATGGTTTTGGCGCGGTTTGCGGCCGTGGCTGCGATCTGGTCCTGGATCAGGCCGGAGCTCAGAGCCGCCAGCACGCCGCCTTCGGCTTCCAGGTCCTGGAAGATCGACCACGCCTTGGCGGCGAGTTCAGCCGTGAGCTGCTCGACATACCAGGAGCCACCTGCAGGATCGAGGACGCGGCCCAAGTGTGATTCCTCCTGGGCGACGATCTGGGTGTTGCGGGCCATCCGGCGGGCAAACGCGTCGGATGCGCCCAGAGCATGCGAGAACGGGAGAACGAGCAGCGCGTCGACGCCGCCAAAGGCTGCAGCTGAGGTTGCCGCCGTGGTCCGCAGCATGTTGGTCCACGGGTCGCGACGGGTCATCATACGGGCCGACGTGCGCGCGGTGAGGCGAACGTTGCGGGCGGCATCAGGGGCGCCGCAGGCCGATGCGATGCGCGCGATGAGGGTGCGGGCGGCGCGGAGTTTGGCGGTCGACAGGAAAATGTCGGTGTCGACCGCAAGACGGGCGCCGATCTGGGGCAGGGCCTCAGCCGGTGCGACGCCGTCAGCCTCGAAGGCGCGCAGATAGGCGACGAACGTTGCGGCCAGGATCGCAAGCTCCTGGGCTTCGCTGGCACCCGCCTCGTGGGCGATCGTCGCGTCGGCGACCAGCGTGCGCGCCTTGGGTTCGGCGTCCCGGATCGTCTTGGCAAGCGCGATGGCCTGGGGGAGGCTTGTCGCGTAGCCGTGGAGTGCGAGCGTTCCGATGGGATCGAGGTTGAAAGCGAAGTTGCGTTGGCCAGCGGTTCCAGTCAGCGCCGGGAGGGCTGCCATGACGTGGCCGACGGTGTCGTGTGCGGTGAGCCCGCCGTTCAGCTCGATGGTTGCAAGATCAAGATACACGCCCGATAGCAGTTGGGCCGCATCGGCGGCCGACGTGATG
>JBBRKD010000014.1:0-10912 GCA_038218255.1 Hyphomicrobiales bacterium
GCTCCCGGCTGCCGTCGGGGAAATCACGATCGCGCGCCAGTTCCAGCCGAATGCGCTGAAGTGGCATCGCGGCAGACTTCGATGCCGTTGTCTTGGATTTCGTCGCGCCGGTCATTTAGGCCTCCAATGATTGCTTTGCAGCCACAGTGAAACAAGCGCAGCGTTTCCGCGTTGACGCCGGTCAAAGCTGCCACAGTCACGCCTTTGCAGGGTGCGGCCATCTTTCAAGGGAGACAGCCCCATGACGATCCGCAACCTCGAGCATCTGCTTGCTCCGCAAACGATTGCGTTGATCGGAGCCAGTGACCGGCCCCACAGCGTGGGTGCAATCGTGACCGACAATTTGCTCAAAGGCGGGTTTAAGGGCGAGATCTGGCTGGTTAATCCCAAGCGCAAGGCCATAGGTGCGGTCCGTTGTTACGCGAGCGTCGCTGCGCTGCCCGGCACTGCCGATCTTGCCGTGATCGCAACTCCGCCGGACACCCTGCCGGACCTGATCGACCAGTTGGGCCGCAGCGGCTGCCGTGCAGCAGTCGTCGTCACGGCTGGCATTCGCGGGGCGCTGCGCGACGCGATGCTGACAGCCGCAGGACGCTACTTGCTGCGCATTCAGGGTCCCAACTGCCTGGGGCTGATGCTCCCGCCGCTCGGCATCAATGCCAGCTTCGCCCAGATGGCGCCTCCGGCCGGCAATCTTGCATTCCTCTCCCAATCGGGGGCTTTGATCACCGGGATCATCGACTGGGCTGCGAGCCGCGGCGTCGGCTTTTCTCATGTCGTCTCAATGGGCGACATGGCCGACGTCGATGCCGGCGATCTCCTCGACTATCTGGCGGGCGATGCCCACAGCACGGCCATCCTCATGTATCTTGAGAGCGTGACGGCTGCGCCCAAATTCATGTCGGCCGCCCGGCGCGCGGCGCGCGTTAAGCCGGTGATCGTGATCAAATCCGGGCGGCATGCCTCGGGGGCGGCCGCCGCGCTTTCGCATACGGGAGCGTTGGCAGGGGCTGATCGCGCGTTCGAGGCTGCGTTTCGGCGGGCTGGCGTGCTGCGTGTCCGCGAGTTGTCGGAGCTGTTCAGCGCTGCGGAGGTGCTGGCCAAAGTACCCTCGCTTGCTGGCGACCGGTTGGCTATTATCACCAACGGTGGTGGCGCAGGCGTACTCGCAGCCGACCGGCTGAGCGACCTAGCAATCGAACCCGCCCTACTCACGACGGCAACAATTGCACGGCTCGACTCATCTTTGCCGGCGACTTGGTCGCGGCGGAACCCGGTCGACATCGTGGGTGACGCAGATGCCGGACGCTTCGCCACAGCCCTCGATGCGACCCTCGACGATCCCGGTGTCGATGCCGCGCTCGTCATCAATTGTCCGACCGCATTGAATGAGAGCCTCGAGGCGGCGGCGGCCGTGACACGGACGCTGGACGAGCGGGTCAAGAATGGAAGACAGACCAAGCCCGTTTTGACCGCGTGGCTCGGCGAGACGGCGGCAGCGAGTTCGCGGGAACATTTCGCGGCCCAAGGTATCGCGACGTTCGACACGCCAGCCGACGCGATTGAAGCGTTCGCACAGCTCTCACGTTACCGGCGGGCGCAAACCGCGCTGATGGCGACGCCACCCTCACTGCCGGAGGCGGTCTTCCAAGATGGGCCAGCCGCCGCCGGCATCCTGAAATCAGCGCTTGAGGCCGGTCACACGACCATGACCGAGGTCGAAGCAAAAGCTCTGCTCGCCGCCTACGACATTCCCATCGCGGAAACGATCGTCGCGGCCACGCCGACGGCCGCAGCGAGCCTAGCGAAGCCGCTGCTGCAACAGTATGGATCGTGCGCACTCAAGATCCTGTCGGCCGCCATCTCGCACAAGTCCGACATCGGCGGGGTCCGCCTCGACCTGGAAACGCCAGAGCAGATCGAGCAGTCAGCAAAACTCATGCTGGCGCGCGTCAGCGCGGCGAAACCCGAAGCGCTCATCGACGGGTTCACGATCCAACCTATGATCAAGCGGCCGGGTGCGCACGAACTCCTGCTCGGGATCAGCATCGACCCGACGTTTGGCCCCCTGGTCACATTTGGGGCGGGCGGGATCGCCGTTGAAGCCATGCGCGACGTCGCCCATGCTCTCGCTCCGCTCGACCTCTATCTCGCGCGCGACCTCATGCGGCAGACCCGTGTCTGGCGCCTGCTGCAGGGTTACCGTAACCGCCCGCGCGCCGACATTGATGCGATCGCTCTCACACTCGTGCGCCTGAGCTATCTAGCCGCCCGGCATCCCGAAATCCGCGAGATCGATATCAATCCGTTGCTCGCCGACGAGAACGGCGTCATCGCACTCGATGCGCGGGTCGTGATCGCAGACGAGACCAAAACCCCACGGACGCCGATGGCGATCCGGCCCTATCCTACCGAATGGGAAAAGACTTTGCAGCTTTCGGGCCTTGTCTCGATCCAGCTTCGCCCGATACGTCCAGAAGACGAAACGCTCTACACGGCCTTCTTCGCCAAGGTCGATAGCGCCGATGTTCGGCTTCGCTTCTTCCAGCCCAAGGTTGGCCTTTCACATCGCTTCCTCGCCCGCCTCACCCAGATCGACTATGCCCGCGAGATGGCGTTCGTGGCGATCTCGAAAGACACCGGCGAACTGCTCGGCGTCGCTCGCTTTGTCGCCGATCCGGATTTTGTCGCGGGAGAGTTCGGCATTCTGGTGCGATCCGATCTCAAAGGCCGGGGCATTGGTTGGGCCTTGATGACCCAGCTCATCGACTATGCGACCGCCGCCAAACTCCAGCAGATCTACGGCCACGTCCTGGCACACAACACCACGATGCTTGCCATGTGCCAGCAGTTGGGATTTGCGACCGCCATCGAAACCGACGACCCCTCGCTGATCAAGGCAACACTCGATCTGGCCCATGTCCCGGCACGCGGCACTTTCGCTGGATTGCCCAATCCCCTGGGCGATTGATCCGCGTCAATCGCCGGTGCGCTGTTAGACGGCACAATAGACATCGAGGCTGACAAGGGCTCGTACCCCTTGCCGCCGCGCCAGGACGTTATGTGCTCAAACGATAAAAAAGGTGGCTCCCGTGAAATCAAAGACATGGCCAGTGACGCATCATGTCGAGAACCGCGCGCGGCGCTTGAATGACATGGTCGCCCGCGTCGGAACCGATCCGATGCGACTTGTCAGGCTTCGCCAAGGCGACGCTTACCGGGACGCCCGCAAGATCTGCATCGAATGCCACCACGCAGTCACGTGCCTGACGTGGCTCGAAGCGCCACGCGAGAGCGCCACCACGCCAGACTTCTGTCCGAACTTCCCAGTGTTTGATCGGCTGAAGCGGGAGGCGGCCGAGCGTCCGAGCGGTTCGCTGGCTGAGGCCGATCGCGTTGATCAAGATCAAGGGCCTCAAGAGCCCGATTGTTAATGTCGAGCTGGGCAATGCGTTTTCGCCTGGTATGGAGCGATTAATGGGAACAGTGCTCAATCGCGCTGCGCGGCTGGCCTCCGGCGCTTTGAGGCGTTGGCACCATCCGCTCCGTTCCACGGCCGAACGGCGAATTTGGCCGCGGCTTGAGGCAGCAGGGCTCGATCCAGACTACGTGCGCAAAGCTCAGGCCGCCACGTTTGAAAAGCTCGAGAAGGCCTGCGATTCGTGTGCTCAGGTTGCGCGTTGCGCCAGCGACCTCGAAGCAGCCAACCCAACCGGGCGCGTTGTCGGGTACTGCCCCAACACGCCGATCATCGATGAGCTTGTCGTTGCTCGCGTATTTCCTTCGGTGCCCATCGCACGACGACCTTTGAAAAACCAACCAGAACTGGAGACTCCCATGCAAGTCAAAGATGCGATGCATAAGGACGCCGTTTGGCTCGAGGCCACGACAACGGTTCGCCAATTGGCAACACAAATGCGCGAGCTCGATATCGGTGCCATTCCGATCGGCGAGAAGGATCGCCTCGTTGGTATGGTCACGGATCGGGATATTGCCATACGCGCGCTGGCAAATGGCACGGACGTGGCCAGTCTGACCGCCCGTGACGTCATGACCAAAGGCATCGTGTTCTGCCGCGACACCGAAGACCTGGATGACGCCGTCCGGATCATGGAGCAGAAGCAGATCCGGCGGCTCCCGGTGCTCGACGAAAACAAACGGCTCGTCGGCATGCTGAGCCTTGGTGACGTCGCGCATGCCACGTCGCCTCAGATTTGCGCCGAAACGTTGACGGCGGTATCGGCACATCACGCCTGATGCAGATGTGCGCCCGCTTCGTAGATCTGAGCCCTGTCGCTGGATAGTTGGCCATGGACAGTCCAGAGCAGCGTGAGGTGCTGACCTTCCTGAGGCAGTCTGACGCTTGGCCCGGCTCTCCACCAACCGTGGATGTGATCGAAACCCATGGTGCGCTGATCTTCATGGCAGGAGACGACGTGTTGAAGGTCAAGCGCGCCGTCCGGCTGCCCTACCTCGATTTTTCAACAATTGACTCGCGACGGCAGTTTTTGGAACGCGAAATCGAGATCAACGCTCCGCATGCGCATGGCCTCTATCGGGATGTCGTCGCAATCACCCGCGAAACAGACGGCCGATTGTCCATTGGCGGCGCTGGTACCGTGTTGGAATGGGCGTTGAGAATGCGGCGGTTTGGGCAAGACCAACTGCTCATTCGTGTCGTGAACAAGCCAGGGTTGTCCAAGGAATTGGCCGTCGCGCTCGCCGATGCTATCGTGCATTACCACCAGACTGCCCCGCGCGCGCCGGCACTTGATCCCATGCCCGGCGTCTGGAGGTCGCTCATCCCCGGGCTGTCGAGTTGCGCTGAACCTAGCGTTGTCGTGGCCGTTGGCGAATTCAAAGCGGCCATCGGCGATGCGCTGTCATCCAGCACCGAAATTCGGCGACGGCGCACGCAATCGGAGCACGTCCGGCGCTGTCACGGGGATCTTCACCTGGGCAACATTGTCCTCTGGCAGGGGACGCCCGTGCCGTTCGATGCGATTGAATTCGACGAGACTCTCGCGACCATCGATACGCTCTATGATCTGGTGTTTCTGTTGATGGATCTCGAGCGCCACAAAGCCCACGCAGCCGCCAATATCATTCTCAATCGCTACCTGTGGAAGACCGGCGATCCGTCGGACCTGAGCGGCTTGCAAGCACTACCTCTGTTCGTGGGTATGCGCGCCGGGATCAGGGCGATGGTCGCTTTGGATCGCGCGCGGCTGGGTGCCGGGCCAGAGCGCGATGTTGCTGGCCATGTGGTTTCCACGCTTGAGCTTGGCACAAGGCTCGCGACGCCAAAACCAGCGCAACTCATCGCCGTTGGCGGCCTTTCAGGCACGGGCAAGACGACACTGTCAGCGGCACTCGCACCCCGTTGCGGCAACGCTCCCGGCGCCGTCCACCTCCGCACAGACCTCGAGCGGAAATGGCTGGGTCAGGTTGACGAATTTACGCGGTTGCCCGAGCGTTCCTACACACCGGGCGCGGCTTCTGCAGTCTTTGCAAGAGTGATGATGCGCGCCCGACTGGCGCTTGCTGCGGGCCACAGCGTTATTGTTGATGGGGTATTCGCAAGGCCCGAGGAACGTTGCGCGATCGCTGACCTTGCGCTCGCCGCCGGCGTACGGTTTTCGCGACTTTGGCTCGAAGCAGCGCCAGCCGTCATGAAGGCGCGCGTCGCGGCCCGAGTCTTAGACGCTTCCGATGCCACACCTGCCGTCGTCGAAAGGCAACTCGCCCTGCGGACTGGCACAATGGAATGGCCTCGAATAGATGCCAGCGCCAGACCGGACGGCGTTCTGGCCAGCGCCCTCGAACGAGTATCGACAGCTCAGACGGCGATGATGCCTTCGATATGAGCGGCGATTTCCGTGGTGGCGACGTGTGTCAGGTCCCGGGCCAGCTCGCCCACTAGAGTAGCCGCCAGTGCAGGGCTGAGCATCGCGCGCAGATCGCCAAGCATCGGCGACGGCGCAACCAGCAATAGCCGGTCGAACCGGCCAGACGTGTGCATCGCAGACAGTTGCTCGACCAGATGATCGGCAAAAGCACGCTTCATCTCGCGATGAGGGTTGCTCGCCTCGTAAGCATGACGGGTGGGCCCAGCGGATTCGAACCCGCGTCCTGGCCGGTCATTTTGAAGCGTCCGGTTTGGCGGCAGCGTCACTGTTTCAGCGAGCCCCGCCACTTGGTGCAACCCCTTTCCGGGTCCGAGATTTTCCAGGATGCGCGCCTTGCCGCCATCTGCGATCAGAATCCACGTGCATTTGGCTTTCATTGACAGTTCCCTTTCAGCGACAGCTGGACGCGAACCCGAGCCACGCGAAGAATGACACCACTGACCACCAGCCAATTTGACGCCGATCAATGCTCTGATGGGCAACCATTCCTAGGACTTTGTTTCAACCACTTCTCGACTGATAAGGAACGCTCCGATGGATCAAATGCAATCAGACGCGGGCCGCTCAGCAGGGCTCCCGCCGGACATCAACCCCGTATCAGAAGTATTAAATCCAGCGATGCGCGCTGCAACGACGTACAATCGCAACTTGCTCGCAAGCGTCGCTGCCTATCAAAACGAATGGCTTGGTTTTCTCAGCGTGCGCGGGCGCGAGAACCTCGATTTTCACCTGCGCCTCGCTCACTGCCGGACGTTGCCCGAGTTGCAGCAAACATATGTCGACTATTGGAAACGGGCCTCCGAACAGTATGGCGTTGAGTTCCAGCATTTAAGTGAGATTGCACAACCCAAACCACAGCCGGCACCTGAGACGGCAGCGGCGGCCAACCGGGTAGAGGCGCGGCCCGCTCAACCCCGGCCATATGAGTACCAGCGAGCCGGGTGAGACCAACGACTATGATGGGGGCTGAAGATGCAAGACGTGGCCCCCGGCATGACGGGGTTGTTCGTGGCTCTTGGGATCGGGCTTCTGATCGGTGCCGAGCGGGAACGTCGCAAGGGCGCGGGGCCGACGCGCAGTTCGGCCGGTATTCGCACCTTTGTCATGGTGACCTTGCTTGGCGCCGTTGCAGCAAGAACTGACAACCAAGCACTCGTCGCGATCGCCGTCGCGGGCGTATGCCTGCTGGCAAGCGTCAGTTATGCGTTCAGTCAACGGGACGATCCGGGGCTGACAACTGAGTTTGCACTCGTGCTGGCCGCGGTTCTTGGGACAATGACGGCGCACGAACCCGGTGTCGCGGCTGCTGTCGGCGTGATCGCGGCCATCATTCTTGCAGCCCGCACCCCGTTACACCACTTCGTCCGTTCGGTGCTGAGCGAACAAGAACTGCGATCCGCGCTGATATTTGCGGCAGCGACCCTTGTTGTCTTGCCTGTCATTCCCGATACCTTCTATGGACCATTTGCAGCACTAAACCCGCACACACTTTGGCTTATTGTCATCTTGATGATGGCCATTAGTGCGGCGGGTTACATCGCAGTTCGAACGCTTGGTGCCGCAGCTGGACTACCCGTTGCGGGCTTCGCGTCCGGTTTTGTTTCAAGTGCTGCAACGATTGCTGCCATGGGCTCGCGCGCCACGCAAAACCCAGCGCTGCTGGGGTCGGCTGTTGCGGGCGCTGTTCTCTCGACGGTCGCAACAATTGCCCAACTAGCCATTCTTCTGGCGGCCACCAGTCTGCAGACTTTGTCCGCCGTGTCGATACCGCTCGCATGCGCAGGCGGCGCTGCCTGCGCCTACGCGGCCGTGTTCGCTCTTGGCCCGCTCCAAGCCGCGTCAGACCAAGACCCCGATCGCGGTGAGGCCTTTGACGTGGCTACGGCCGTCAAACTGGCTCTAACGCTGGCTGTGATCCTGGTGCTGGGTGCCGCGCTCAATGCCTGGTACGGATCGGCTGGACTGTACATCGCGTCGGCCGTCGGTGGCCTTGCCGACACCCATGCGCCGGCCGTTTCCGTTGGGCAATTGGTCAGCGGCAATCAGCTCGCGGCCCGAAATGCCGCGACGCCCATACTCATTGCGATGACAACGAACACGATCAGCAAGGCCGTCATTGCGCACACAAGCGGGGGCCGCCGTTTCGCCGGGCGCGTCATTCCTGGCCTCGTTCTCGTCATCACGGCAGCCTGGCTTGGCGAACTCGTGAGCGCGGCAACCCAACTCCGCTGACGTAGATCAAGGTCATCGAGTCCGTCTTCGTCGATGTTTTGGGAAACACCGCACCGCCAGCAAGTCATTCCCTAACCAACGTCCAGATGGGAGTCCGCCATGGGCTACAAAACTATTCTCGTGCATATCAACGACGAGCGCCGCTTGCCCGGGTTGCTGCGTGCGGCTGTCGCCATGGCAGAGCGGCAGCACGCCCACCTGATTGGCTTGTCGGTCATCCCGCCCGTCATCATGCCATCGACAAGCGACATCGCAATTGCCATCCCGGCCATGATCGAAGCCCATCGCGACGCGTATCAATTGCAGGAAGCGCGCATGAAGGCGGCGTTCGAAAATGCCACGCAGACGCAAGCAGCTCCTGGATCGTTTACGGCCGAGTGGCGAAGCCTGGACGCCTATCACCTTGCGTCCGCTGTGCAGATGATCATGCCGCTCGCACGCGTCGCCGATCTCGTTATCGCCAGCCAGGCCGACACGAACTGGGAGTACACAGTCATGCTCGATTTCGCCGACATGCTAGCGACGGACAGCGGGCGCCCCGTCCTGGTGATCCCCAACGCACCTCGTGCCCCGTTCGCTGCCAAGCGCATCCTGGTCGGCTGGAACGGCCGCCGCGAAGCGACCCGCGCCGTATTCGACGCGATCCCGCTGTTGAAGCATGCCGAGGAGGTGAAGGTTCTGTGGATTGATCCTCAAGACAGTACAGATACGGCTGGCGATCTGCCCGCCGCCGACCTGTGCGCCGCCCTCGCCCGCCACGGCGTGAAGTGTGAGGAAACGGCGAGCGTCAGCCCCAAGCGATCAGCTGGTGAAACCCTCTTATTTGAGACGACCAAGTTCGGCTGGGACATGCTGGTGATGGGCTGCTACGGCCACTCGCGCATCCGCGAGTTCATCCTCGGCGGCGCCTCGCGGCATGTGCTGCAAAGTATGACCGTTCCCGTGCTCATGTCTCACTGAGGCGCGATGCCAAAGCATGACCTGGATCAATTCGTCAGCGCTTTCGGGTCATGTCTGAAGACGTGGTTCGTCCAACGCCACGCAATGTGATCAAGCAGAGGTGCCAATGCGTCTCGTCGCAGCTCGTTTGATCTACGTCATGATCGTGTTCGGGGTTGGATTTCTGCTTGGCTTAATACGGGTCCTGGTGCTCGAACCAATGGCTGGACCCACATTTGCGGTCGCCTGCGAAGTGTCAGTTCTTGTCGCCGTCATGATCCCAGTTGCACGCTGGCTCCCAGCGAGACTGGAATTACCGCTGAAGGTTTCAATGCTCGTTTCAATGGGGCTTGGCGCACTCCTGCTGCAGCAGTTGGCCGATTTTGCGGTAGGCATCTATCTGAGGAACTTGAGTGCAACGCAAATCGTCGCGACGTACTTTATTCCTGCGGGCGCGATCTACGCCCTATCGCTCGCAGCATTTGCAGCGATGCCGGTTGTAGCCAATTGGCGTCGACTAGCGAGAATTGTTTGATTGAGGGACGGGGCGCTCGACGTCAGTTGGTCGCCGGACGATGACGGGATCATCGTCGAGCGCGCGCCATCTGGCACCTTCGAGGTCATCAGAAATGGCACGACCACAACGTTGTCTCCGATCGCAATGCGGGTATCTTGCGGTGCGACCTGCATGACCCGTTTCAGCTATGAGGAACGTTGGCCTAGATCTTCGATCTTCTTTAGCCAAGCCACGCGGCCGTGATCGCCGAGATTATCCATGCTGCCGATGACATTCGAACGGACCGGTGACGCGCCGAGAAAGCCTAAAAAATTGCGCCGCAAAACTTGGATTGTATAAGCGCCATAAAACCAACGGTGGACAAGAGCTGGCATTTTCATCGTTACAATAATCCGAGCGGATTTTCCGTCCAGTGGCTTTACATACGTGTTCTTCTCCAAGGGTTCAACGAGTTCTGGCTGCAACAGCCGTTCGAAAAAACTCGACAGAATAGCTGGCTTTCCACCAAACCAAAGCGGGAAGATAATGACGATATGATCGGCCGCGCTCAACGCGTCCCGCGCTGTCTGAAGGTCGGGCTCTAGAGGCTGACGGGTTTTGTAGCCATCGTGTAAAGTGGGGTCGAACGATATGGCTGACGTAACGAGCAGCGTCGGGTGATGTCCGCCTTTTTCAGCGCCCTTTTGATAAGCCTCACCCAGAGCCTCGCAGAAGCTACCGCGGGAGGCATGCCCAACAATGATCAGAACGTTAGACATCCTTGGTCCTATCGCCTCCATGCTCACCAACGGGCTCATCGTCGAGTGCGCGCCATCCGGCACCTTCGAGATCATCATACTGGCCATTCTTCAGCGACCAGAGAAACGCCGCAAGACCAAGCGCACCCAGGCACAGCGCTGCAGGAATAAGCCACGCGAGAGCGGTCATGGCGATACCCCCTTCAATGGCTTATGGCCCAGCCATATCGCGTTGGCGGTAACGGTGAGCGAGGACGCCGACATCGCAATGGCTGCGATCAGCGGCGTTACCAAACCCAGCATCGCCAATGGCACAAACACAACGTTGTATCCGATCGCAATCGCGAAATTGGTAAGGGCTGCTCGATGGGCAGCTTTTGCAACCGCCAGCGTCTCGATCACGGGTGCCAACTGGACGCCCTGGAAGATGACGTCGGAGGCGGTCTGGCTGATGTCGGTTGCGGTCGAGGGAGCAATCGATGCATGGCCCGCCGCCAGGGCAGGCGCATCGTTCAAACCATCGCCGACCATGAGGACTTTGCGGCCCTCGGCTTTCAGCGCCTCGACACGATGAGCCT
>JBBRKD010000015.1:0-10794 GCA_038218255.1 Hyphomicrobiales bacterium
GACGTGAAGGGCGCACCCGACCAGCCCTCCATGTGGGAAATGCCGGTCAAGTCGTGGATCACATCCCCGCTCGCCACAGCCAAACCAGGCCGCATCCTCGTCACCGGCGTCGCGTTCGGCGGCATCAACGACGCCAAATCCGTCGAGGTGTCGATCGACGGTGGCACGACGTGGACGGCGGCGACCTTCACCGGCCCCAACCTTGGCCGCTATGCGTGGCGTCAGTTCGTGGCGACGCTCGATCTCAAACCCGGCACGTACCGCCTCGTGAGCCGCGCGACAGACGACGCAGGCACCGCCCAGCCAGCAGACTTCCCAGCCAACGGCAGCGGGTATGGCCACAACGGCTGGCGGGCCCACGGCGTCGATATCACGGTTGCCTGACCGTTCTGAGAACTCCAAACCATTCAAAATTCAGCCCGGATGGCCGTCTTGAACCGATACCCCTGCATGGCACTCGCAGCAATACTGTTCGCCGCGAGTGCAGTCCTCGCAGTGCCATGCCGTGCCGCCGACGACGCAAAATTGAAACTCGGCCGTGAGATTTTTCTCAAGGCGGCCGAGCCCCAGTGCGCCATCTGCCATACGCTGGCTGACGCAGCCTCCGTGGGCAAGGTCGGCCCCAACCTGAACGATTTAGCCCCCGACGAAGCCCGCGTCGCAGCCGCAGTCACTGGTGGCATCGGCGTCATGCCAGCCTTTAGTGACACACTCACGCCCGACCAGATCGCAGCCGTCGCCTACTATGTGGCCACGATGACGAAGCCTGCCGCAGCGCCCGCCGCCAAATAGACAGCGCCCAGCCCAACCGCTAACCCTGCCGATGCCGCGCCACGCGCTTGGGCAGTCCGGAGGCCGCATGACCGCCAACGCTGCGATCTATTTCCACCAGGATGGCTACGTCGTCGACCGCGCCGACCTCAAGGGCCGTCACGCAGCTGGCCACGGCTATCTGCGCGCCCACATCGCAGGCATGGACGCTGGCACCCCCGTCACCGGCACTGGCCCAGCGGGTCAGGCGAGTGCCTTCGGTAAACTGGTCGCCGAGATCAGCCCCACCGCCAAGCCCGCCTGGATCGCGCCGCTGGATCTCGGCCGCTTGTCCTCAATCGGAGCGCTCTCGCTTCCAGGCCCAAGCCTGACGGACGCAGCCAATCTTCGCCTGCGCATCGACCCAGCCGCCTACTCGCTGATCGGCATCACCCATACGACCGCCAGCCACCATGTGATGGACGACATCGCAAGCCTCCTATCCGCCCCCATCATGCCATGGGACGCGCTGATCTGCACGTCGGCCGCAGTCCGCGCAACCGTCGATGCGATCCTTTGCGAGGCCCGCGCCTATCTCGCCTGGCGTCACGGCACGCCCTCGCGGGTCGCGTCACCGCAGCTTCCAGTCATCCCGCTCGGTGTTCATACCTCCGACTACGCGTTCACCGCCCACGATCGCGCCGCAGCCCGCGCCAATCTCGCCATCGCTGACGACGAGATTGTCCTCCTGTTCGTTGGCCGCCTGAGCTTTCACGCCAAGGCCCACCCGCATGCAATGTATACCGCCTGCGAAGCGGTCGCCCGCCGGACCGGAAAGCGCATCGTCCTCATCCAGTCCGGGTGGTTTGCCAACGACGCCATCAAGCAAGCCTTCGAGCAAGGGGCAGCCGCCTGGTGCCCCTCGGTGCGCGCGCTGTTTGCCGATGGCCGCAACGCCGACGCCCGCACCGAAGCGTGGCGCGCCGCCGACATCTTCGTCTCGCTGTCTGACAACATCCAGGAGACGTTCGGCCTGACGCCGATCGAAGCGATGGCAGCTGGCCTTCCCTGCCTCGTGACAGACTGGAACGGCTACCGCGACACGGTCCGCGATGGGATCGATGGGTTCCGCATCGCAACCGCGATGCCAGCTGCGCCCGCGACCGACCACCTCGCGGTTCTCTTTGAAGCGGGCGCGCTCAGCTACGATCACTATTGCGGGCAGTCGTCGCTGACCGTCAGCCTCGATCACGCACGGCTTGAAGCCACCCTCGAAGCCCTGATCCTCCAGCCCGATCTGCGCGCTCGTCTCGGCGGATCAGGACGCAAACGCGCACAAGACACCTACGACTGGGCGGTTGTGTTCCAGCAGCATCGGGCGCTCTGGCAACATCTCTCAGCGTTGCGTTCCGACCTGTCGAAAACCATGCCCGCTGCTCCCCGCTTTGCCCCCGCGCGCCCCGATCCCGCCCGCGCGTTTGCCACCTACCCGACGGTCGCCATCACCGGCGCAACCCGCGTCACGCGCACAGCCTCACCGCCCGATCTCGCCAAAATCGCCGCCGACCCGTTGTACCCTAAGCCGCTCTTGCCCGACCCCAAGGTCTGGACCCACGCACAGGCCGTGCTCACAGCTCTTCCCCCTGGGACGACGCTCTCGCTCGCCGCCTGCGCCAAATCCGCCAACGTCCCCCTCCGCTCGGCCATCCTCACCGCCGCCCTCCTCTTGAAGATCGGCGCGCTGCGGCTCGAACTCGATTTGTAAGACGCCTCAAACGTCCTCCGGATCGAGGCCGGCGTGTTTGGCGATGCGCGCAAGCATCTTGGGTCCGATTTCATCGCCATCATGAAACGCGAACACATAGTCGGGCCAGCCAGGACGGATCAGCGTCCGGTGGGAGCCTCGCTGCCGCTTGATCACCCAGCCAATCCGCAACAGAGCCGCCAGCACCCGTCGCGCTTTTCTGGCACCGGCCATCAGACGGCAATCAATTGATCGAGCTGGGCGCCATCCCCAAACTGTTCAAGCACACGCTGACCGCGCGTAGCGAGCGCCGTGCCCCGCGGACGATAGCGCGTCGGCAACTCCTGTGAGACTGCCATGAGAAACAACATGAACGGTGTCGCGTCGGGTGCACCTTCGCCCATGCCAAGCTTGTGTGCCTTCGGATCGCCCCCCGCCCAAGCGTAGAGTCGTATCATACGTCCCGCAAATTTTTTGCGCTCGCCATCCTCTGGCCGAAAACCCTTGTTGCGAAGCGGATCGGGCACGAACTTAAAAGGCTTCCCATCGAAGTACATGCTTCCCTCAATAGGCGCGATCAGTTCTTGAAGTCTTTGATTGTAGAGCCTCAATTCCTGACCAGTCTTCTGGACGATACACAATAAATCTCGGAGTCGCGAATTATCCCACTCCGGACATTTGAGCAAGTTGAGGGCCTCGTCTTTAATACTCGCAGAGCGGGGCTTCGCACCTAACCGTTTCTCCCTCAAAGCATGCCAATTGACTGCGATATGTTCCAACGCCACTAAACGTGCAGCGTTCGGTCCCACTGCCCCTGCACCGGGCATTTTTAGGACCAAATTGAGCCGAGTTACTGCACGAGCTCTGGCTGCGGATGACGGAGCGTTGAGAATTTTGTTTGCCGCTCTTTCGATTTTTTCGAGTTGCTCGATGATCCTTGGCACCGGTCGCGCACTTCGAAAAATATCAAGCTGTTGGCAGTAGGCTTCTATGTGCGCACGAATGATGGCCTGCACGTCTGCGTCCAGCCGCATGACGTGCTTTTGTTCCCTCTCAAGACGCGCCAGGAACCTGGGCGATAGCTTGTGGATGTATCGCGGCGGCAGCGAGAAATGCGTTCGTATTGACATGGAAAAGCTCCGGTTTCTAACCTGAGCGCTCAATCTAAATTCGAATCTACGTGCAAGTCACGGGCAACTCGTTGAGAATTTTCACTAGCCCGCCGCAACCCGGATTGTGATGTCAACCGGCCGGCTTTCACCGTGGTCGAGCCGGTCGGCGATCACGCGCAGGGCGAGAGCCTCCGCCCGGGCCATGGCCTCATCCTGGGTCGCGCCATAGGCGAGGACGCCGGGCAGTTCTGGAACTTCTGCGATCCAGCGCCCGTCCGTCTCCCGTTCGGTCTCAATGGTCAAGATCACGACACGCCTCCAACGCAAACCCGCTCCCCACAACCCTACGCCGTCTTCTCCGGCAGCGCGACACGCAGGTTCAGCTCGCGCAGTTGCTTGATGCCGACGTCACTCGGTGCGCCCATCAGCAAATCAGCCGCTTGCTGGTTCATCGGGAACAGCGCCACGTCGCGCACCGCCTTGCAGCCCGTGAGCAGCATGACCATCCGCTCGATGCCTGCCGCCATCCCGCCATGCGGCGGCGCGCCGTACTGGAACGCCCGGTACATCCCCCCGAACCGCTCTTCCACGACTTCCGGCCCGAGTCCCGCGATCCCGAACGCCTTGATCATCGCCTCAGGCGACGAATTGCGGATGCCGCCTGACGCAATCTCATAGCCATTGCAGACGATGTCGTACTGGAACGCCTTCAGCGCGAGTTGTTTCTCCGCCGTGTCGGCAGCCTCAAGGGCTGCGAGCCCGCCCTGCGGCATCGAAAACGGGTTGTGCGCGAAGTCGACTTTCTTGTCCTCTTCGCTCCAGTCATAGAACGGGAAATCCACGATCCAGCACAGGTCGAACCGGGTCTCGTCGACGAGCTTCAATTCGCGCCCGATCTGGTCACGCGCGAGGCCTGCGAACTTGTAGAATTTGGCAGGGTTGCCGGCCGTAAAGAACACCGCATCGCCATCCTGCAATGCCACTTGGATACGGATCGCATCCGCCCGCTCCGGCCCGATGTTGTTGGCGACAGGGCCCGCCGCCTTGCCATCCTTGAACATGATATAGCCAAGCCCCGGCTGACCTTCCTTCTGTGCCCAGCCGTTCATGCGGTCGCAAAACGCACGCGATCCGCCCGACGGCGCGGGGATCGCCCAGACGCGGACCTTGGGGTCCTTTTCAATCATGCCCGCAAACACCTTGAACCCCGAGCCACGGAAGTGCTCGGTTACGTCGGCCATTTTGATCGGGTTGCGCAGGTCGGGTTTGTCCGACCCATACGTGCGGATCGCCTCGTCGTAGGGGATGCGCGGCCAGCCGTTCGTCACCGGCATCGCAGTCTTTTTGTCAGCACTCGCATGCTTCGAGAACTGCTCGAAGATGCCGGTGATGATCGGCTCCATTGTCGCAAACACATCGTCCTGCGTGACAAAGCTCATCTCAACGTCGAGCTGATAGAACTCGCCGGGCAGCCGGTCGGCGCGCGGGTCCTCGTCGCGAAAGCACGGCGCGATCTGGAAATACCGGTCAAACCCCGACATCATCAGCAGCTGCTTATACTGCTGTGGCGCCTGCGGCAGCGCGTAGAACTTGCCCGGATGAATGCGCGAGGGCACAAGGAAGTCCCGCGCGCCTTCCGGCGACGAAGCTGTCAAAATCGGCGTCGGGAACTCGTTGAAGCCAGCGTCATGCATCCGCTCGCGAATGGCGCGCGTGATCGCGAGCCGCGTCATGATGATCTTATGCAGGCTCTCGCGCCGCAGATCGAGGAAGCGATACTGCAGGCGCATGTCTTCTGGATAATCCGGCTCGCCAAACACCGGCACCGGCAATTCCTTGGCTTCCGACAGCACCTCGATCTCGGTCGCATAGAGCTCGATATCGCCCGTCGGCAGGTCGGCGTTTGTTGTGCCGTGCGGCCGCTCGCGCACGCGCCCATCGATGCGGATCACCCACTCCGACCGCACCCTCTCGGCCATCTTAAACGCTGAGCTTTCCGGGTCGGCGACAACCTGCGTCAGGCCATAGTGATCGCGCACGTCGATGAACAGCACGCCGCCGTGGTCGCGCACCCGGTGGACCCAGCCCGACAGCCGCACGCTGGCACCCGTATCGCCCTTACGCAGCGCACCGCACGTATGCGACCGGTAGCGATGCATCGGCGCCGTTGCAGCCATCAAACCCGTCTGTGTTGTCGTCGTGGCCTCAGCCATATCGCCCGTCCCGTTCCGCCGAAATTCAAGGCGCGGAACAGCGCACGCAGCCTCAGGATTGTCAAGGTTGCGGGCGGGCTATGCGAGGCTACTTGGCTAAGCGCCGCAACGTCGCTTTATACTCGATCATCAGGCCACGAGCGATGGTGAGCGTCGCTTCGTCCTCTCTTGAAGGGTCGTCGACCGCAACCGGGCCTGTGACCTTGAGATCCGACGCCACTTCGGCGTTCGTGACATCAGGTGCTATTCGATGCTCGCTCACAGCCGATGCGTCCTTTGCGTGCCGAAATCTAACGACGGAAGCCGTCGGCTGTGCCGCGCCTCTAAAGCCTCAAACCTCTTCTTCACCCTCGGCCACATCGCCGATGATGTTGGAGACATCGCCTTCTTCTTCCTCTTCCTCGAGGAACGTCTCATCCGCTTCACCCGCCGCTGCCTCCTCGCCCTCGATCTCGGGCAGCGCCTCTGCACCCTCAACGAGTGCGGCTTCGTCAACCACGGCTTCGGGCGCGACAAACACCGGCTTCTTGGCAGCCTTCCGGGCAGTCTTTTCCTCGGCAGCCACGGCCGCCATCGCAGCCGGCGAGGCGGCCGGATTAAAGCCCGACCCGCACATCGGGCACATGATGGGTGAGCGTTCCAGATCGTAGAACTTCTGCCCGCACGTCGCGTTTTGGCATGTGCGCTTCAGTCCGCGCGCTTGCTTCGTTGCCATGGGAGGCCTTCCAAGTTGCCAAGAAAAATCCAGGCGTGCGGTCTGCCATAGGCATTGGGGCCTGTCAAAAAGCAAATGCGCCCATCGCCCGTGCCGCCACCGTTGACACAGCTTTGCCAGCCCGGCTCTATGCGCCCCGCTCCCTCCCTTTTGGTCCCAAAGATCTCCAAGTGTCCCATTCCAGTGAAACGCCGCGCCCGCTGTCGGCTCATCCATCGCAGCCGCTCAAAGGCACCGTCCGCGTCCCCGGCGACAAATCGATCTCCCACCGGGCGCTGATTTTTGGCGCGCTTTCAACCGGCGTCACCCGCATCACCGGCCTGCTGGAAGCTGAAGACGTGATCAACACCGCAAAAGCCGTCTCAGCACTTGGCGCACCCGCATCCAAATCCGGCACGACCTGGACCGTGACCGGGCGCGGCGTCGGCGGCCTCAGCGCACCCGACGGCCCGCTTGATTTCGGCAACTCCGGCACCGGCACGCGCCTAATGATGGGCGTCGTCGCTGGCCACGACATGACCGTGACCATGGTCGGCGACGCGTCCCTGTCCCGCCGCCCCATGCGCCGCGTGCTCGGCCCCCTCAAACAAATGGGCATCGAGATCGAGGGCGACCGCGAAACACTTCCCCTCCGCCTGCGCGGCACGCCAGACCTGCTTCCGATCACATATGAACTCCCCGTCCCCTCCGCCCAGGTCAAAAGCGCCATCCTGATCGCAGGCCTCCATGCGGCTGGCGAAACGACCGTCATCGAAACCGAACCGACCCGTGACCACACCGAACGGATGTTGCGCGCCTTTGGAGCTAAGGTCCGCGTTGCCCCCCAAGCTGGCAAAACCGCGATCACAATCGTCGGCCAGCCCGAACTGACCGGACGCGACATCGTCGTTCCCGGCGACCCGAGTTCGGCGGCGTTTCTCGCGTGCGCAGCGCTCGTGGTTCCAGGCTCTGACATCACAATCGAAGGCGTCCTCGTCAATGAAACCCGCACCGGGCTTTACCTCACGCTCCAGGAAATGGGCGGGGATATCGCGTTCCTGAACGCCCGCGAGGAGGGTGGTGAACCAATCGCCGACATCCGCATTCGCGCCTCACGCCTCAAAGGCGTCCGCGTGCCGCCAGCGCGCGCACCAAGCATGATCGACGAGTATCCCGTGCTGGCCTGCATCGCGGCCTTTGCGACCGGCGAAACGCGGATGGAGGGTTTGGGCGAACTCAAAGTGAAAGAGAGCGACCGCCTCGCTGCCACCGCCGCAGGGCTTGCCGCCAACGGCGTGATTGCCAACGTCGATGGCGACACGCTCATCGTCACCGGCTCAGGTATTCCCCCACCGGGCGGCGGCACGGTCGCAACGCACCTGGATCACCGGATCGCGATGGCCTTCCTCACGATGAGCTTAGCCTCGGTCCGCCCCGTCACGGTCGACGACACGACGATGATCGCCACCAGCTTCCCCGAGTTCCGCGCCCTCATGGAACACTTAGGCGCGACCTACAGCGGCTGAGCCAAGTGGGTCCCGGCAATATGCACCCTGGCGTCATCCTTGCGAAGGCTGCGATCCAAAGACGTCTGTCAAATCCATACGGGCGATATCATCAACGCAAAAAGGGCCCGCGCGTCGCGCGAGCCCTGCCTCATTAGTCGTCTTTGGTGGCAATCGTTATCGCACCATCGAACCCCAGCGCGGATCGGTTGCGTCCACCAACCGACCCTGAGTGATCTTTGCGTCGCGCTTTGCGATCAACTCGTAGAATTTCCCGTCTTTCTTACCGAGCGCTTCGAAATGCTCGTCCACTGGCTTGGGCTCACCGACCAGTTCAAACCCACCATCCTTCACGAGCTTCACGACATCGGCCGCAGCGAACGGTGCCATTTCGCCGATCTTGCCATCGCGCTCGATAATGAGCACCATCGGCTTTCCATCTTTCGTCCCATCGACCCGATACATGGGACCGACAGCCTTCGGCGTGCTCGTCAGCTTGTACCCTTTGTCGGTGGCAACTTTCGTCGCTTCGGCGACGCCGAACGACGGGCGGGCCTGGATCCGACCATCCTTGCGGACATTGAGCTCGTAATCCTTCCCGTCTTTCGTGCCCATCACCATGAATTGTCGACCATCAGCCTTTGGTTCGCCCCTAACGGCATATCCACCAGCGGTCGCGATCTTTGACGCGTCCGCGGCCATGAACGCCACGTTGCGGTCGGGCTCAGGCTTACCGGTGACGAATTCCCGCCATGTCCGCTGCTTCTTGCCCGTCGTGTAGGCGTGACCGTCGGCGAGCGTCACCCGCTGCGCGCGCAGCTGGTTCTGCATGCGCTCGCCTTCCACGTCGATTTTCTCGCCCGTCTTGAGTTTAACTTTATCCATCCCTCGCGGGCTCATTTCGACCAACACCCGCCCCGATCCCGTCTCTAGAACAAAGCGCGGACCATAAATATCTGTGATGGTCCCGCTGATCTTTGCCTGCTCAGCCAGCGCGCTTGTCGCCATCATGGCGCACGCGCCGATCAACGCCAACGGCGTCCCACGGTTCAAAAATGTCATATCAATGTTCCCTTTGATGGCACGTCAAGACCACTCCCCATGACCGCATCGATCGACGGGGCGGCCCGGTGAGGCAGTCGATGATGATCGACCGCCACCCTTGCGTGTTGCACACGCTAAACGGGTCACGCGCCAAAAGGTTGCGTGTCGCCTGTGATCAGTTGCGCCAGCGGCCCCGTTTGCGCTTATGATGTGTCATGTCCGCGAAGCCCTTCGCGCCCGCCGCTCCGCTTCCAAAGGTTCCCGATATGCTTGCCGATAAAGACCGGATTTTCACCAATCTCTACGGCTTCCAGGACGCGAGCTTGAAAGGCGCGCGTGCGCGCGGCGCCTGGGACAACACCAAGAGCTTCATCGACAAGGGCCACGACTGGATCATCAACGAGGTCAAAGCCTCCGGCCTGCGCGGGCGCGGCGGCGCGGGCTTCCCAACCGGCCTCAAATGGAGCTTCATGCCCAAGGCCGACGCGCGGCCGAGCTATCTCGTGATCAACGCCGACGAGAGCGAGCCCGGCTCCTGCAAAGACCGCGAAATTATGCGGCACGATCCCCACCTCTTGATTGAAGGCGCGCTGCTGGCCTCCTTCGCGATGCGCGCCCACACGTGCTACATCTACATTCGCGGCGAATATATCCGCGAGCGCGAACGCCTTCAGGCAGCCGTCGACGAAGCCTATGCGGCCAAGTTGATCGGCCCGGGCAACATCCACGGCTGGGAGTTCGACCTTTTCCTCCACCACGGCGCCGGCGCCTACATCTGCGGCGAAGAAACCGCGATGCTCGAAAGCCTTGAGGGCAAGAAGGGCCAGCCGCGCCTGAAGCCCCCGTTCCCAGCCAACGTCGGCCTGTGGGGCGCACCAACCACCGTCAACAACGTCGAGAGCATCGCCGTCGTCGGCGACATTCTGCGGCGCGGCGGATCGTGGTTTGCAGCGCTTGGCAAGCCCAACAACACCGGCACCAAGCTGTTCCAGATTTCCGGCCACGTGAACGAGCCGTGCGTCGTCGAAGAGGAAATGGGCATCCCCCTGCGCGAACTCCTGGAGAAGCACTGCGGCGGCGTGCGTGGCGGCTGGGACAACCTGCTCGCCGTCATCCCCGGCGGCTCGTCCATGCCGCTCTTGAACGAAGCCGAATGCCAAGACCTCACGATGGACTTCGATGCCCTGTCCAAGCTCAAGTCCGGCATGGGCACGGCCGCCATCATCGTGATGGACAAATCAACCGACATCATCCGCGCCTTCGCCCGCATCGCGTACTTCTACAAGCACGAGAGCTGCGGTCAGTGCACACCCTGCCGCGAAGGCACAGGCTGGATGTGGCGCGTGCTCGAACGCATGGCCAAGGGCGAAGCCGAAAAGCGCGAGATCGACCTGCTGTTTGACGTCACCAAGCAGATCGAAGGCCACACCATCTGCGCGCTCGGCGAAGCTGCCGCGTGGCCCGTCCAAGGCCTCATCCGTAACTTTCGCCCCGTCATCGAAGCCCGCATCGACAGCTACAAAGCCGCCCAGAAAATCGCAGCCGAGTAAGCGAAGCCGAGGCAAGTGAAGGCCAGCGGACGCGTCCCCTGGACCCCCGCCTAACGTCTACGGATCAACATTTTTCTAAACGTCGTCCAGGTGTTGGGTAACGACCCAAGCAGCTCTCAATTTTAGCCTCACGCGCCGTGGCGCTCCGGCGGGGCGGCGGACCGCCGCCGGGTCGCTACTGC
>JBBRKD010000016.1:0-10788 GCA_038218255.1 Hyphomicrobiales bacterium
CAGCTGCACTGCCCCGCATGCGGCAAGGGTTCGCTCTACAAAAGCTATCTCAAAGTCGCCGACGCGTGTCCCCAGTGTGGGGAAGAGCTGCACCACCAGCGTGCCGACGATGCGCCCGCCTATTTCACGATGTTCATCACCGGCCATATCGTCGTCGGGCTCGTGATGGTGGTTGAGAGCAACTACGCGCCGCCGCTCTGGGTCCACGCCTTACTATGGACGCCACTGCTGCTCATCCTCAGCCTCGTGCTGTTGCCGCGCATCAAGGGCGCGCTGATCGGGCTGCAGTGGGCAAACCGCATGCACGGCTTTGCCGCGCGCCCGACCGATCGCGCCAGAGCCGACGTTGCCCGAACGGCGCTGTGAGTGCTGGGCAGCCACATGCCCGGTTCCCCGCCTACCAACGGCCCGATCTCGCCAAAGCGCCTCGTTATCCGCGACGCAGCAACGCTTGTGCTGGTCGATAAAGCTCAAGCCGTGCCACGCATCCTGATGGGCCGCCGACGCGCCGATTTGGCTTTCATGGCGAACAAATTCGTCTTTCCCGGCGGGCGCGTGGACGTTGCCGACCGTACGGCTCCCAGCGAGACCCCCCTCGCGCCATCCGTTTGCGCGAAACTTCTCATCCGCATGCGCGGTCGCCCAAGTGTGACACGCGCCCATGCCCTCGCCATTGCTGCCATCCGCGAGACGCGTGAGGAAACAGGCTTCGTCGTCGGCCCACCCGACCGCCCCAACCTCGCAGGCCTCAATTTCATCGCGCGCGCCATCACCCCGCCCGGCCGCCCGCGCCGGTACGATACCCGCTTTTTCCTGGCCGATGCCGCCTCGATGACCGCCCGCGTCCACGACGGAGACGGAGAACTCGTCGATCTCTCGTGGTTCACGGTTGCCGAAATCCGCGCGCTTGACCTCCCTGGCATCACCCGTCTTGTCATCGACGACGTTGCCGTGTTGTTGGCACAAGACAACCGTGCCGTTGGACCTGATCCTTGCGTGCCGTTCTACTTTCACCGCCACGGCCGCTTCCAGCGCACCCTGGTCTGAACGAGCGAACAGTCGCTTGCCTCGTCAGTGTTTTGGGGTATAAGCCGCACTTCGCTCAATGCCGGTCGAAGGCTGAAGGGGAAGGCGTGTGGATCATCTGGTCCGTGCGCTGGCACATCCGCTCCCTGTGTCTTTGCTCTTTTCGAGTCGTTTTCTTTTCAGAGCCTTTCCTCGTGCCTCACGCACGATGCAGCTTTGAAAGAGGCTATGCGCCGGTGTTGCGAGAGGAAAAAGAAAGGAAAGGCTCACATGCCGTTGTACGAGCATGTCTTCCTGGCGCGCCAGGACGTCTCCGCCCAGCAGGTCGAGGCGATGATGAAAGAATATCAAGGCGTCATCGAGGAACTCGGTGGCAAGGTTCCCAAGGTCGAATACTGGGGCATCAAGTCCCTGGCCTTTAAGATCAAGAAATCGCGCAAAGCCCATTATGCGCTGTTCAACATCGACAGCCCGCCGGCCGCCGTCTCTGAAATGGAGCGCCGCATGAGCCTGTCGACCGACATCATCCGTTTCATCACGGTGAAGGTCGAGGAACTCGAAGTCGAACCGTCTGCCATGATGCGCAAGTCCGACCGTGATGACCGTGATGGTCCTGGCGGCGGCGGTGGTCGCGGCTTTGGCGGTGGCGATCGTGGCGGCCGCGGTGGTGGCGGCGGTGGCGGTGGGTTCCGTGGCGGCCCCGGTGGTGGTGGTGGTGGTGGTTTCCGTGGCGACCGCGAAGGCGGTGCGCCGCGTGGCGATGGTGGTGGCGCGTCCACGTTCCGTCCCCGTCCGCCCCGCGATGCGGCAGCCCCTGGTGGTGCGCCCGCAGGCGATGGCGCTCCACGTCCGCCCCGTCCCCCCCGTGACACATCCGGCCCGAAGGAGTAACCGATGGCTGAAATCACTGCAGGCGGCCCCGCGCGCCGCCCCTTCCACCGTCGTCGCAAGACCTGCCCGTTCTCAGGCGCTGGCGCACCCAAGATCGACTACAAGGACGTGCGTCTGCTCGGCCGTTATGTGTCCGAGCGCGGCAAGATCGTGCCCTCGCGCATCACGGCCGTTTCGGCCAAGAAGCAGCGCGAGCTGGCGCGTGCCATCAAGCGTGCCCGGTTCCTCGGCCTGCTGCCGTACGTGATCGGCTAGCGAGACGACAGACGAGACCACAGACGAGACCACAGACGAGACCACAGGCGGGTGCAAACGTGCCCGCCTGATGCCCCCAGAACGATGCCCCCGATCGCGTGGGCGCACTTAGAGGGTTTGGACACTTGAAGGGTTGGGACTGCCTCACCAGTCTCTAACCGCGCGAACCGCGGGACAGCGAGCACCATGAAACCACATCTCCTTTGGGCCCTCGGGGCCGGGCTGACGTCGGCCATCGTGTTTGCGTCAGCAACGACGGGACCGTTTTCGTTCCGGCTCGTGCTTTGGACGCTCGTGCCGCTGCCGATCGTGCTGGCGGGGTTTGCCGCAAACTCGCGCACCGCCGTGCTGGCGGCTAGTTTCGGGACCCTCACGCTCGGTCTTTTGACATCGCTCACGGTTGGGACGTTTTTCGCCGTGACGCTCGCCTTCCCAGCGGCATTCCTGGTCTATCTCACCTTGCTTCATCGCGACGACGACGGCGGGTCGACCGAATGGTATCCAATCGGCCGCATGGTGCTGGCGGCTGCCCTTATCGGGGCGACGCTTGCAGGCTGCGGCCTCCTGCTCGCAGGCGCCGATATCGCCAAACTCAAAACCCAGGTTTCGGCATCCCTTGAAACGATGCTGAAGAGCGGGTTTGCCGGAATGCCAGCCAGCGCCACGGTTGACGCAACGCAACTCGCTCAGTTGACCGAAACGATTGTGAGCCTGCTGCCCGGCGTATCGGCCGCCTTCTGGATGGGAGGCATGTTGCTCTGCTTATGGATCGCAGGACGCGTGACGCTTGCAAGCACACAGCTCCAGCGGCCCTGGCCCGATCTCGCCGCTCTCACATTGCCGACCGGAACGCCGTTGGCCCTGGCCGCCATCCTGGCTGGAAGTTTCCTGCTGGATGGCATTCCAAGGCTCGCAGCCTTCGGTTTTGCCGGTGCGATCTACTCAGCCTACGTACTCGCGGGTCTTGCCATCCTCCATCACACGACGCGCGGCCGGTCTTGGCGCGGTGGCGCGCTGGCTGCCGTCTACATCGTGTTGATCGTCATGAATTCTGGCGCATCTGTGCTGCTCGCTCTTCTTGGCCTCGCCGATACCCTCGTTCCGCTCAGACGGTTGCCGCCGTCGGTGCCGACCCCGTCTGCCTGATTTCCTGTCCACTCCCCTCAGAAAAGGCCACGTCCATGCAAGTCATCCTCCTCCAGCGTATCGGCCGCCTTGGCCAGATGGGCGATGTCGTCACCGTCAAAGACGGTTACGCGCGCAACTTCCTGCTGCCCCAGCACAAGGCGCTGCGGGCAACCAAAGACAACCTGACCAAGTTCGAAGGCCAGCGCGCCACGCTCGAAGCCCACAACCTCGAGCAGAAGAAAGAGGCCGAAGCGGTCGGCGCGACGCTTGAAGGCAAAGCATTTGTCGCTATCCGCCAGGCTGGCGACACCGGCCAACTTTACGGCTCGGTTTCAACGCGCGACATCGCAGAGGCCATTACCGAAGGCGGGTTCAAGGTTGATCGCAACCAGATCGTGCTCGAAGAGCCGATCAAGACGCTTGGCGTCCACAAGGTCGCCGTCCAGCTGCATCCTGAGGTTCAGGTTGGTGTCACACTCAACGTCGCGCGCTCGGCCGATGAAGCCAACCGCCAGGCAGCCGGTGAAGACGTGACGGTGGTGAAGGAAGAAAAGCTTGTGCTCGAAACCTTCAACCCCGAAGACGGCCTGCCCGACGACCGCGGTAACGACTGATCGCACCGTACGGCGGGCGCCCACTCTCGCGCCCGCCGCGCTCACGACGGTCCTCGGTTCAAGCCAACCAAGGGTTGATGACGGCGACCCCCATCGGTTCAAAATCGCGCACGTCGCGCGTGACCACAACCAGCCCGTGAACGAGGGCCGTTGCCGCAATGATCGCATTGCGCTCGCCGCGTGGATCGGGAACGTGGAGCGCCGCGCAGGCTTTGGCGACGACAACATCAAGCGGCAGAATACGGGATTTGAATTCTTTGAGCACGACGGTGTCGAGCCATAGTCGCAGGACCGCGCTTTGTCTGGCGTCCCGCCGCCCAAGCGATAGAACGCCGATCTCCAATTCCAGGATCGTGATCGAAGAAAGATACAAGTGCTCCGGCACCACGCCGGTAGCCCAGGCCACGACGTTGCGGTCGGCACGACCAACCGTTGCGCGCCGAAGCTCGGATACGACGTTAGTATCAAGTAGCCACATCAGCTAATGTCGACTGGCTTCAAGTCTATTGTTGCGTAAGGCGCGTCGAAGTCGATGTCATCCATCGCCGCCATCGACAGTCGGTCGATAATGTTGCCCCGATCAGCAGATAACCGCTCGAAATCTCCAATCGTCATCAACACATGAGCGGGCCGCCCACGATCGGTGATGAACACCGGCCCATGCTCGGCCGCCTTTTTCGCGCGGCCCGTATCTTGATTGAATTCACGGCTGGTGAGCGTTGTTTTCAGCACCTCGGCAGCCCCATTGTTCGAACGATAGCTTAATGTAGAAACGATACTACATCGACATCAGCCAGACAACCTCGGCTCAGTCCGACGTTCAAACCTTCTTCTTGCCGCGCTCCATGAGGACTTCAAGTTGCAGCTGCTGCAGTTCGATCAAGCGCTCCCATTGCTTGGTTAGCAGGTGATCAACCTTTTCGTTCAGATGGCGGATTTCCAGCTCGGCCTTGAGGTTGACCTTGTAATCGTTCTCACTGCGCAAACGGTCTTTCTCTTCAACGCGCCGCTGGCTCATCATGATAATCGGGGCTTGGATGGCAGCGATTGTCGAGAGGATGAGATTGAGCAGAATGAAGGGATAGGTATCGAAGGCCGCCTTCTCGCCCAAATACACGTTGATCGCCATCCAGATGACCAGCAGCACGGCGAACGACGACAAAAACGCCCACGATCCGCCAAAGGAGGCGAGCCTGTCTGAGAGCACCTCGCCGAGCGTGCGTCGGTCTTCGTATTCTTCTTCGACGTTTTCAGCGATCGTCTCGTGGCGCTCCAGACTTTCAGCCACCCGGCGGTCGAGATCGGATAGCTCGCCGCGTTCGGCGAGCAGCATTTCCTCCACATAGCGCGAACGATAGCGCCCAATCTCCACCGTGCTGATCTGGGCTTCGAGCGGCACGCCTGGATGCTCTGCGCGGATCCGGTCGACAAGGCTTGGCCGCAGCGACCCAAGCTGCTGCGTCTTGCGTCGCGGAACGTCTTTTCCGGTCAACGCGCAGATCACACGCTTGTTGCCAAGCTCCGTGTCCAGCGTCGCCGATTGGATATCGCCCGCAGCCTCGTCATCTGACGGCATCGTCATTAGGCCTCCCGTCGGCGCCGTGGCCGCTTGCGTCATGCGTCGTCATTTTTTTGCAGCGCAGGGTTCAAACGAGCCCTTGGGCCGCGTCCACAGTTCGCTGTCGGAGATCTTGCCGAGTACGGCCGTTTCGACAAATCCCGTCACTTTCAACCCGGCGCCTTCAAGCTTCATGGTGCCCTGGTAGGTTTTGCCCTCGTCGGGATCATACACCGTGCCCCCTTCGTATCCGCCGTCCGCGCCTGCTTTCATCGCAGAGACGACTTCAACCCCGCAGATGAGCCGTTTGCGAAGCGCTGCATCGGCGTTCTTGACGTCCAACTGCGGCTTCCCGTTAGCGGACAGCGGCTTTTTCAGCCAAACGATCGTACCGCATTTAGCCACCGGATCGCTCGCGCAGGCTGCAACCTCGATCAGGGCTTCGCCGTCTTCGCTGCGCCACACGCCATCGACGCCCACGGGATCCATCGCCAGGGCCGCGCCGGTTACTACCATGGCACTCAGCGCCAGAGCAGCGCTCAAGACATGTCGCATCGTGTTCTCCTTTGAGGGTCATTCTCAAGGCTTGAGCCTTAGCCAGCATTGCAGGCGGCAAAACCGAGCCGCACAGCAACCTTTGCGAAGATCCTACGACTTGCTGAACGCCGCCGGCTCCATCACCGATCCGCGCTTACGCATCCGCCGTTCTTCCACCGCTTCGATAAATTGCCGCGACCGATCAATGACCACATCCCTCTGCCGGTCCATTGTGACCAGATGATAACTGTCCTCCAGCACGGCAATCTCGGCTGGGCCGCGCAGCGCGCGTGCAATAATTTCGGCATTCTTCAAGCTCGCAACATCGTCATCGCGCGCATGCACGATCAATGCTGGCGTTTCGATGAAATTCAATCGTCGCTTGACGACATCCACCAGCCGCCAGAGTTCCTGCACGCTGGCAGCGGGCGTGCCGAGGATGCCAGCCTCTGCACTGTTGCCCGACTGCATGGAAGCGACAATGCGAGCCCGCAGCCGCTTGTCCTTGATGCCGTAAGGTTCTTTTTCGACGAAGCGATAATGCTTGCCAACCGGCGTCATCATCGCGAGCTTCAGAAAAAACGCGTACCAGGGGATCGACCACCCGTCATAGGTCAGCGTCGGCGCATACAGCAGCAAGCCCGCGAGATCGTCATGGCGGCGCGAAGCGAGTTCGATGGCAAGGATCGCGCCCATCGAGAGCCCGCCCACGTAAACATGGTCGCACTCGAGTTTCAGATCGTTGAAGGCCTTATCGACCGTATCGGCCCAGTCTTTCCAGTTGGTGGCGAGCAGATCGGCCTCATCCCCGCAGTGCCCGGCCAGTTGGCAGCATGCCACCGTGTAGCCGCCCCGGTTGAGGCCCTTGGCCACGAGGGCGAGTTCGTTCGGCGTCCCGCCGAGCCCGTGGATCAGCAGCACCCCGATGCGGGAGCCTTCAAGGCGAAAACTGCGATCGGGGATGACCTTCGTCATGTGGCGGTGACTTTCGACGTGGCGCGCGACGACCTGCAAACCGTTGAAGGCGTGGGTTGCACGCAAACAGACGTCGCACGTTCAATCTTGCCACACTGCATCCGCCACGTCATGTGCAACGCGACTGGCTAACTCATCACAGGCCGTCACAGAGCGGGCCTGTCACTTCCCTTCGCGCCACCAGGCGAGTGTCATCAGGGCGAGGATGGCGGCCAGCGCGAGCAGGCCGGTGAACATCGGCGTTAGCTTGACGCCCTTGGTGACGTAGGCCTCCCGATCCTTCAAGCCAAGCCAGCCCGAGCCTGCGAGAACTTTGGCGCCCGACAGCATGGAAATGCGCGGCACATCGACGGCAGACGCGCTTGCTGTCTGGAGCAGCGACCCGCTCCGCGTCCAGAACACGCCGCCGCCGGTTGCTTCCACCAGGGGCCGCAGTTTGTCCTCGGTGGCAACCACCTCGCTCATTTCGCGCGCATCCAGCGTACCCGCGTGGGCAACCGCTGTCAGCGTCTCGGTACCGTTGGCGGTTTGCACCTTGTAGAGCCCAGGGAGCTTCACATCGACGGTTGTGCGCCAGATGCCTGGTGCCGCCATCTCGAGTTTCAGGTCGGTGTTCTCGCCAGCCGGTGCCGACAACTTCACTGCGCCAACCGTATCGCCCATGGTGCGCCGCTCAACCGTGAGCTTCAGCCCGCGCGCAGAAGCAAGCAGGCGCTCTTCTTCGAGATCGGGCTCTTTCATCAGCCAATGCGACAGGCGACGCAGCATATCGGAATGCGGTCCGCCGCCCTCGTAGCCCCGCGCCCATAACCATGCTTGATCCGACGTGAGAAGCGCGACCCTGCCCTTCCCCTTGCGGTCGACCACCAGCAGCGGCGCTTTCTCAGCGCCCTCCATGATGGTCTTGCCGCGCGTCATGGCAACCTCGGCCTGCCGGAACCAGCGGCCCCACGTGGGTTCTTTGTCGGCGCCAACGCCCACAGCGCCTGGCAGGTTCAATGTCACCGGGTGCTTGTTGCCGTCTGCGGTGATGTGCGCTTTGAACGGCGTTTCAATAACCCGACCCGTGGGGCTTGCGGGCAGAACGGGTGCGAGCGGCGTCTTGTAGAGACTTGCGGCGCCCGCAAAGTCGTCGCCAGCTGCGACCAGTAGCGCACCGCCCTGCTCCACGTAGCGCGAGATGTTGTCGTAGTAGAGCATCTGCAGGATGCCGCGATGCTGATAGCGATCAAAGATGATGAGATCGAATTCCTTGATCTTTTCCGAGAACAATTCGCGCGTCGGGAAGGCGATGAGTGACAGCTGGTTGATCGGAGTGCCGTCCTGCTTTTCGGGCGGGCGGAGGATCGTAAAATGCACGAGATCGACGGCGGCGTCCGACTTCAGCAGGTTGCGCCAGGTGCGCTCGCCCGCATGCGGTTCGCCCGACACGAGGAGAACGCGCAGGTTCTCACGCACGCCTTCAGCTTCAACGACGACGCGATTGTTGGCGGCCGTCAGCTCGCCGGGTGCCGGTTCCAGATCGATTTCGACGATGTTGGTCCCCGAATGGGGGAACGGCATGTCGAGCTTCACGGTGCCGCCGATGGTCGCCGAGCGGACCTCGTCGGGCTTGCCTTCCCGCCGCACAGTGAGCTTGGCGGTATCCCCCGCCCGTCCGGTTTTCCCCGTCTCGCGAATGGCGATCTCGATCTCGCGCGATTGCCCAACGATCCCATAGCGGGGCGCTTTAAGGACTTCGACGCGGCGATCGAACTCGCCGGGTTCACCCGTCAACAACGCGTGGACGGGCGCATCAAAGCCTAAGGATGCCGCCGATTTGGGGATGTCGTGGACCTGCCCGTCGGTGATCATGATCACGCCCGCGAGCCGATCAGGCGGCGTATCGGCAAGCGCTGTATTGAGGGCGGTAAACAGGTTGGTGCCGGGGGCTGAGCTCTCGCCGGGTTTGCCAGCGGTCACGTATTTCACCGTGAGGTTTGCCACCTTCCCGAGCTTGGCTTCGAGATCGGCCTTGATGGCCGCCGCCTGCGCTGGCCGCTGGCTCAGCTGCTGGCTGGTGCTCTCGTCCATCACCACGATGGCGACGTTAGCGAGGCTTTCGCGCTGTTCTTCGCGCAACGTCGGATTGGCCAGCGCTGCGATCAAGGTTGCAAGTGCGAGCGCGCGGAACGGCGCGCCACGCTGGCCGCGATACGCCATCAGCCCGATGAGGATCGCGCCAAGGATCACTGCCGCCCAGAACACCGGCACGGGAACGAGCGGGGAAAAATCAATCGACCAATTCATTATTGCCCGAGCCTTTCCAGCAGGGCCGGGACATGGACCTGATCGGCTTTGTAGTTGCCGGTGAGAGCATGCATCACGATGTTGACGCCGGTTCGGAACGCCATTTCACGCTGGCCCTCGCCTCCAGGAACGGTCGGATAGATCGGGCGGTTGCGCTCATCGAGGGCCCAGGCAGCGGCGAAATCATTCGACGTGATCATGATGGAAGTCACGCCGTCAGCGCGGCGCGCCTTGCGGCCAGCGCCCCCGCCAACCGGGTCGTCGTCCCCGTCGGCGGCTTCGACCCACAGCTGTCCGCCATCCCATCGTCCTGGGAACGCCTTCAACAGGTAGAACGATTTGGTCAAGACGTGACCTTCAGGAACGGGCTCAAGACGCGGCACATCGAGGCGAGCAAGCAGCTTTTGCAGCGCTGTGCCGGTCTTACCGCTGAGCGCAAGTCCTGTGGGTGCGCCCATGCCAGTGTCGCGGGTATCAAAAATGATGAGCCCGCCCTCTTTCATGTAGGCGTCGATCTTGGCAAGGGCTGCCTCCGGCAGCGGGCGCGCCTCAGGCAACACCGGCCAGTAGAGCACCGGATAGAAGGCGATTTCATCGGTTGCGATGTTAACGGCGGCCGGTTCGCCCGGCTCGACTGCGGTCTTGAGGCTCAGGTACTTGCACAAACCGGCAAGGCCGAGACGGCTCGTCGCGTCAGTGTCGGAATCGCCCGTAACGACGAACCCGAGCGTCACCTTACCCGTCGCGCGCAGCGCAGTTTGATCGGACGCTGCAACCGATGGCGAGGCCGGGGCGCGGCGCGGCGCGGTCTGCGCCTCGGCAGCGTTTGGGACAAGCGAGGCGGCGAGTGCAAGGGCTACGACGGCTGCAGCTGTTGATGTGGTTGCAGCCCGCATACGGCCCAGCGACAAACCACCCATCGCCAGCAAAAGGATCGCCAGCACGTCGGCAAACAGCAGGCCGAGCGCAACTGTCAGCAACGCGGGTTTGAGCGCGGTTGCGGTGGCACCATCATAGCCGCGCCGTTCAACGCCGGCGGGCAAGGCTGGCAGCGCTGCGAGCAGTGACTTCGGGCCGAGCACATTGACCGCGCGCGGATTTGCAGCCGAACCATAGTAGCCCGGAGGGTGATCGAGCGAGGGCACCAGATCGGTAAACTTGGCAGACGCCATCGGCTGCGCCGTCGGCGGCGGGGGCTTCAGGGCACCATACCCATCGAGCGTCTGGACGGGCGGCAGGACAGGTTCGGCAGCAACGGTCGCGACATCGGCGCCTTCGGCTCCGACTGCGGCGTCGCCGATCGCGCCGACGCCCTTGCCAAGCGTTGAGATGCGCCGGAGCATGTCAACGAAGAGGCCCGACAGCGGCAGGTTCGACCAATCGGAGTTTGCGGTGATGTGAAACAACACGATCTGGCCTTCGCCGCGTTTAACGGCGGTCACGAGTGGCGTGCCATCTTTGAGGCGCGCCCAGACGTTGACGCTGGAGCCAATGCGAGCGGGGTCGGCGAGCACT
>JBBRKD010000017.1:0-10735 GCA_038218255.1 Hyphomicrobiales bacterium
CATGTAGCCAAACGACGACAGAATTTGCGACTTGCGCTCAAACTCTTTGCGAAGGTCAACGAGCGACATGCCCGCTTTCTCCGCAATGTCGAGCAGGGAGATGTCCTGCCAACGGCGTTCGGCGGCCAGCGTCAGCAACGCCGAAACGGCGCGACCTTTGGTCGTTAGGGTATCGATCATCGGGCAACTCCAGTCCGAAAAGGGCTCACCATTAAGACGAACGCCAAAGCCATACGGATCGGTTTGAGCGCTTGACGTGGCGCGACTATGACAGCGCCTTGCCGCGCGCGACGGCCGCTGCAACCGCGCGCGCCATGAGGTCCCCCATGCCACCCTCGCGCACCATCAAAACCTCCAGCGCTGCCGCCGTTGTCCCGCCCGGCGACGTCACGTTCTGCCGCAAGATACTAGCTGTATCGTTGGAAAGGCGCAGCATGTCGCCTGAACCCGCAATCGTGGCTCGCGCGAGCTGCACCGCCAAGGCCCGGTCGAGGCCGGCCGCGACACCGGCATCCGCAAGCGCCTCGGCCAGTAAAAACACGTACGCTGGCCCCGACCCTGAAACAGCTGTGACGGCGTCCATCAAAGCCTCGTCTTCGATCCAGCCGACTTCGCCGACCGCGCGCATCAAATCTTCGCACAGCCGCCGCTGAGCCGCCGAAACGTTAAGATTTGCGCACAGCACCGTCATGCCCCGCCCGATGGCAGCTGGCGTATTCGGCATCGCGCGCACGACGGCAGCGCCGGCCGGCAGATGCGCGGCAAAACTCGCAAGTGTCTTGCCAGCCGCAATCGAGACGGTGACGGTTCGAGGTCCCGCGAGCTTGGCCACGGACGGGAATACCTGAGCCATGGCCTGCGGCTTGACCGCCATCACGATAACGGAGGGCGCACCATTGAGCCGCGGCTCGGCGGCAAGTGCCACCTGCGCCTTGGCACACTGGGCAATCATGTCAGCCGATGGCGCTGGGTCCTGGACCAACACGTCATGGGGATTGAGCCCAGCCGCAATCCACCCCGACAACATCGCGCCGCCCATCTTGCCTGCGCCGACCAGCAGCAGCGGCCCATCGAGGGTCCAGGATGTAACAGCCGTCATGCAGGTGGCCTTGGAGATCAGAGTGCGACGACGCGCACTCCGACGGTTTCATTAGCCTAGCATTACTGCGCCCGGCCCTCGGTTTCAAACATGGCGGTCGCAAGCGCTTCGCGGCTTTCGCGCCCGGCCCACACGACGAACTGGAACGCCTGATAGTAGCGCTCACAGCCTTCAAGCGCGGCCTTGAGCAGCGCCTCACACTGGCGCGGCGTCGCAACGGAACCCTGGAGCAACAACCCATGACGGAACATGATCAGCCCCTCCGTGGTCCACAGATCAAAGTGTCCAAGCCACAACTGTTCGTTGATCTGGGCGACGAGCCGGTACATCTCCGGCAACCGCGTTTCCGGCACCTTAAAGTCGAAGGCGCAGGCGAGATGCAGCGCTTCCAGGTCTTCGCGCCAGTTGATCGAGATATGATAATCCGTCCAGTCACCAGCAACGATCAGCGTCAGTTCGTCGTCGCCGTTGCGTTCGCACGCCCATTCGTAGCCGTGCGCCAACTCCTCCACGAGATCGATTGGATTGGCGTGACGGTGTTCGATAGAGCGAGCGCTACCCATTTCGGCGTCCTTGTGTTGGACACACGGGAAACGTCCGGAGGCGCTGATGCCAACGAAGATGTCGTCGTGTGTGTCGACCTGACGGGAGTGAAAGCACCACCCCCCGTTGAGTCGCAACCTGAGCGACCCATTCTCCACGCCCATCGTGTGGACGAAAGCAAAAGCCCTGATTTTAGGCACACAACCGTCAACCGCCTGGGGATAAAGCAACGCGAAATGTGGATAAAATCGACCTATATCCGGGGTGTTGATGCAAGCAGGGTTTCGAGCGTTTCGAGCCGTGCGCTCAGCGCCGCATTTTCCGCGCGCGCCTTCTCAGCCATCGCCTTCACGGCTTCGAATTCCTCCCGCTGCACCACGTCGAATTCGCGTAGCACGCGCTCGCCTTGGCCACGGACGAGCGTCTGAACTTCGCGGCCAACGCCTTGGGCGGCACCTGCGGCATCTGTCATCAGCTTGGCAAACTGATCGAGCAAAGGGTTTGAGGTCTGGGTCATGGCGTCTCTTTCCGTTGAATTGATCGGGTCTGAATGTTTTTTAGCAGGCCTGTCGTTGCCTTGACAGACCACGCGAACGACGCCCACGAACGCGCGACAACGTGACAACCCGTTGCCTGCCTCAGTAAGCCCGCCGCCTTAGCCAGAAAGTGCCCGATCCGTGATCCTGCTCGCCCTCAACTTTCCAACCATCGACCCCGTGGCGTTCGAGATCGGCCCATTCGCGGTCAAGTGGTACGGGTTGTCGTATATGGCGGGCTTGCTGATCGGCTGGCTGTATGTTCGCCACCTGCTCTCGACGCCGGGCATCTGGGCTGGAAACACGCCGCCCATTGGGCTGGAAAAGGTCGACGACCTTCTGCTCTACATCACGGTTGGTGTCATTCTGGGCGGGCGGCTCGGGTCGGTTTTGTTCTACGAGCCGCAGTACTACATCCAGCATCCCTTCGAAGTGCTGCAGGTCTGGAAAGGCGGCATGGCCTTCCACGGCGCGCTCCTCGGCTGCGGTATGGCCATCTGGCTGTTTGCCCGCAACAACGCCGTGTCGATCTGGAGTTCCATGGACCTGTGCGCGGCCGCCGTCCCGATCGGACTGTTCTTCGGCCGCCTTGCAAACTTCATCAACGGCGAACTATTCGGCCGCCCGACAACCATGCCCTGGGGCATGATCTTCCCCCGCGTTGTCGACACCTACCCCCAGTTCGCAACCATCGAGCCGACGCCCCGCCACCCGAGCCAGCTGTATGAGGCAGCAACCGAAGGCCTGATCCTGTTCCTCGCGATCCGCGTCCTGACCCACATGTTGGGCGGGCTGAAGACGCCCGGCCTCGCGGTTGGCACGTTCCTAGCGGGCTACGCGATCGCGCGCTCGACGTGCGAACTGTTCCGCCAGCCCGACCCGGCGCATGCCTTCACAGCGGGCATCTTGACGCCCGGCATCACGTATTCCATCCCGATGCTTATCCTCGGCGCGCTCTTCATCCGCCTTGCCCGCCAACGAGCAGCAACCCCACGACCCCTGACCGCATGACTTACGACCCAGGTCTGCGCCGCGACACACAGCTGGCGCGCATTTTCAAGGATCGAATCGCAGCCGACGGCGAGTGTGCCGTGGGCGACTTCATCGGCGAATGCCTCTGGAACGAACATCACGGGTACTACGCGACGAAGGAGGTGATCGGCGCGTCCGGCGACTTCGTCACCGCACCTGAAATCTCGCAGACGTTCGGCGAACTTATCGGTCTGTGGTGCGCGGTTGTCTGGCAGCAGATGGGATCGCCCAACCCCGTGACGATTGTCGAACTCGGCCCCGGCCGCGGCACGCTCATGTCCGATGCGCTGAGGGCCATGGCGCGTGTCCCGCAGCTGTTGGCAGCACTTCGGATCGATCTTGTGGAAGCCTCCCCCACGCTGCGTCAACGCCAGCGCCAGAAGCTGACCGGTTCGACCGTCCCCATCCACTGGCACGACGCGATGCCCGCACCCGCCACGCCCGTCATCGTGATCGCCAACGAATTTCTCGACGTGTACGGCCTCGACCAGAGCGTCAAAACCGACGACGGCTGGCGGTTTCGCGCGGTGGTGTGCGACCCTGACGGATCATTGCAATTCGCCCCGTCGAAGAGATTGCGCGCCCATGCCGAACTGGACGCTCGCTTCCCATCCGCGCCCGCAGGCGCGATTTTCGAGTTCGCGCGCTTGGATGAATTTGCCGCCAGTCTGTCTATGCTTGCAGCCGAGCATCCGATGGCAGGTTTGATGATCGACTACGGACACGCAACGTCATCGCTCGGTGAAACCCTGCAAGCGGTCCGCGCACAGCAGTACGAACATCCTCTCACGTCGCCCGGCGAAGCAGACCTCACAATGCACGTTGATTTCGAAGACTTGGCGCGCGCCGTCGGCCAAACCGGCCTCGCCGTCGACGGCCCCACCACTCAGTCCGAATGCCTCGGCCGCCTCGGCATCATGGAGCGCGCGTCGATTCTGATGGCGTCAAACCCGGCGAGAGCGCTTGAGATCGAACACGGCATCGCCCGCCTGATGGCACCCAACGGGATGGGCACGCGGTTCAAGGCGATCGGCATCCGCTCGCCGAACCTGCCCCCGTTGCCGGGATTTTGATCGAGATCACCTTACGGTTGAAATAAACAGCATTTAGCTTTCGTCAGGCTGGCAGCTCCGTCCAGCAGCAAGGACCCGTCCAGATGCTGAAGCCTTTGACTGCCGCCTGCCTCTCCGACCTGTCGGGCATGCGCCACGGGTTTTTTACGCGCGCAGGTGGCGTCTCGATGGGACTTTATGCGGGCCTCAACTGCGGCTTTGGCTCCAACGACGATCAAGCCCTCGTGGCTGAAAACCGCACGCGCGCAGCCCGCACCCTCGATCCGCAAAGCTCAAGCGTCCTCACCGTCCATCAAGTCCACAGCGCGCTTGCCGTCCATGTGACCGGCCACATTCCCCGCAACGACCTTCCCAAAGCCGACGCAGCTGTCACCGCAACGCCCGGGCTCGTGATCGGCGCGCTGGCCGCCGACTGCGCCCCGGTGCTGTTTGCCGATCCGAGCGCTGGCGTTATCGGCGCCGCCCATGCCGGCTGGCGTGGCGCGACGGGCGGCATTGTGGAAGCAACGGTTGCCGCCATGGAGCGGCTGGGCGCGCACCGCGCCGACATCCGCGCCTGTGTCGGCCCCTGCATCAACCAAATGAGCTATGAGGTCGGCACCGACTTCGAAGAAGCCTTAGTCGCCCGCGATTCGGCCAACACGGCTTTTTTCGCAAGGCTCGGCCGCAACCCAAAGCCACACTTTGACCTGCCCGGGTTCGTCATGTCCCGCCTTGAGGCCGCGGGCCTTGGCGCCATCGAGCGGCAAGCGCCCTGTACCTATGCAAACGAATCAGAATTTTTCTCATTTCGCCGCATGACGCACCGCAAAGACGGCGATTACGGCCGTCAAATAAGCGCCATTGTGTTGACGTAAGTGACAATCCACAGGAATCCGACCCCGAAATCCGGGTCAAACACATCTTCGTCGCGGCAATGGCCCGGCGGCATCTGGACAGGGCCCGGTTTCAAGCCAGATAGCTGTCACCGACATGTGTACCGGTATGACGTGGAGACGGCCGCAAAGTTCGTACGACGGTCACCGGATCAGCGAGTTCAACGGAGGGGACGTCGTCATGGCGACCAACAGAACAGCTGCACCGATGCACAATGCGCTGCCGGTGCCGTTCACGGCTACACTTATGGTTCTTTGCCTTGCGCTGGCGGGCTGCGAAAGCAGCACGAACCTGCTTGGTTCGGCCAATCAACCCGAAACCGCTGTTGCCATCCCTAATGCGGCAAAGCCCGTATCGGTGGCCATAGCCCCCGTGCTGGGCGTCCCGGATGCGACTAGAAAACAGATGGTCGCCCAGCTTGGGAATGGCCTCGACAAAACGCGCTTCACCCTGGTGACGCAGCCGACGACGCCCGCCGATTACACGCTGCGTGGCTATGCGACAGCGGCCAAGGACAAGGCTGCGGGTAAATTCTCATACTTCTTCGACGTCATCGATAAGAGCGGTCAGAAGATCAACCGTATTGCAGGTGAAGAGGTGCTTGCAGCCCCATCGACGGGTAAGGACATTTGGCAATCGGTGACGCCTGCAATTGCACAATCCGTTGCAACCAAAACGTCAACGTCGTTTGCAGCCTCCGTGCCGGTCACCGGCGCTCCAGCCACCGCAGCACTGTTAGCGGTTGCCTCGCAGACGAACCAACCGGCTGCGATCGGCGCGACCAAGGCTGCAGCGTCCGCAACCGACGTCGCCGCCGCCACGACGGCGACGCGTACGACGACGACGGGCAGCATCGACAAGGCCGCAAGCCCGACGACCGTCGTTCCAAACGTTGTCGGCGCGCCAGGCGATGGCAGCCAGTCCCTGTCGAGTGCCTTGCAGAAGGAGCTCACCCGCTCAGGTGTTGCCCTGTCGGATGGGGCCGCTGGCCCCGCCTACCGCGTCGAAGGCAAGGTTGTCGTTGGCAGTGACAAAGACGGCAAGCAGCCCATCGAGATCTCCTGGAACGTGAAAGACCCGCAGGGCAAGAAGCTCGGCACCGTCACCCAGAAGAACGAAATTCCGAACGGGTCACTCGACGGGGCTTGGGGCAAGACCGCAGACGCCGCAGCCGCAGCGGCTGCCCAAGGCATCTTGAAGCTTCTGCCCCCGGTCAAAACCGCCCAAGTTCAATAGCCAGCCGGACTGAACGACGAGCGGCAATTAAGTCTCACATCACAGTTTCATGGCTCGGTTGGTTTACACCACCGGGCCATGTTGCTATGGCCTCCGTCATTGAACTGTCATTGTCGCGGAGGCCACCATGTCGTTCGACGCTGCCGATGGTCGTGGACGGAGCGGCTCGTCCGCCCAGCTCGTGGCCGGGAACTCGAATAAGCCGCTCGCCGAGGCCGTCAGCGCCTACCTCAAGGTGCCCCTGACCAAAGGTCAGGTAAAGCGTTTTGCCGACATGGAAATCTTCGTCGAAATCCAGGAAAACGTGCGCGGAAACGACGTGTTCGTCGTCCAGTCGACTTCGTTCCCGGCGAACGACAACATGATGGAACTGCTGATCTTGATCGACGCCCTGAAGCGCGCGTCCGCCCGCCGCATCACCGCCGTCATCCCCTACTTTGGCTACGCCCGCCAGGACCGCAAACCCGGCCCCCGCACCCCGATCTCGGCCAAACTCGTCGCCAACATGATCACAACGGCCGGCGCCGATCGCGTTCTGACACTTGATCTCCACGCAGCCCAAATCCAGGGCTTCTTCGACATTCCGACCGACAACCTGTTCGCCGCGCCCGTGATGGTGCGCGACATCCAGGACAAAATGTCGACCGAGAACCTCGTGGTCGTCTCCCCTGATGTCGGCGGCGTGGTCCGCGCCCGTGCCCTCGCCAAGCGCATTGGCACGCCGATCGCCATCTGCGACAAGCGCCGCGAGCGGGCCGGGGAAGCCGAGGTGATGAACGTGATCGGCGACGTGCGCGGCAAGGCTTGCGTGCTGATCGATGACATTGTGGATTCAGGCGGGACACTCTGCAGCGCCGCAGAAGCCCTCCTGAAAAGCGGGGCGACGACGGTGTCGGCCTATATCACCCACGGCGTGCTGTCGGGCGGTGCCGTCTCCCGCATCCAGAACTCGCGCCTCTCGTCCCTGGTGATCACCGACAGCATCCTGCCAACGCCCGCAGTCCTCACAGCCAAGAACATCCGCGTCCTGTCGATTGCGCCGCTCATTGGCGAAGCCATCTATCGGACGAGCCGCGAAGAGAGCGTATCGAGCCTCTTCCACTGACACGCTCGATTGCATGGCCCGACACCGCCGAGTCTGTAGGCTAATTTTGGAACTGGGGCTGACCTTGCGAGCACCCCCTTAGCCTTGCTACACTCGCAGACATGTTTGGACGTCGGTGGCCCCCACGCTTGGTAACACACGTGCCGCGACCCCCGCGCGGCCCATCTCAGCAGTTCGGCTGGCAGCAGGTGCGCTGGCGGCAGGCTGACCAGGAACAGGTGCTCATGGCGGCACGCGACCAACTGACGATCGAGATCACGCCGGAGGTTTTGCTCAAGGCCTATAGTTGCGGCATTTTTCCGATGGCCGAAAGCGCCGACGACCCCGCACTCTATTGGATCGAACCCCAAAGTCGCGGTGTGCTCCCCCTCGACACCATTCACCTGTCGAGCCGCCTCGCCCAGACGGTGCGCAACACCCCTCTGATCGTCCGCATCGATACAGATTTCGACGGCGTGATCGAAGGGTGTGCGGCGTCTCGCCCTGGCCGCCGGACAACCTGGATCAACAGCCGCATCCGCCAGCTCTATGGCGATTTGTTCAAAAGCGGCCACTGCCACACGGTCGAGGTGTGGGAGGGCGACCGTCTTGTTGGCGGACTTTACGGCGTGGCGCTGCACGGAGCCTTCTTCGGCGAAAGCATGTTTTCCTACGTGCGCGACGCCTCCAAGATTGCGCTGATGCATCTCGCAGCCCGCCTGATCCACGGCAATTTCACGCTGCTCGACACCCAGTTCGTGACGGAACATCTGCGCCAGTTCGGGGCCCACGAGGTCGATCGGGCGACCTTCCACGGCGTTCTCGAAAACGCGCTAGCAGGCGCTGGAGATTTCCTGAAGCTTCCGCGCGATCCCGATCCGGCGCGCATTGTCGAAATCATTCAAGCCGCAAAACGTGCGACCGCCTGATCGAAATCGCCTGATCGCAATCGCTTGATTGTTGGGCAGCTTAGGGCACAAACCGCCCTAGCATTGATCATAAGCGCGGCTGTTCGACCGTTTTTTTGAGCATTTGGCCCGATAGCGATTGCGCAGCGTCTCACTCGGCATATCGTTGAAAGAGACGGTCCCGCCGATCGCTCTTCTTCCAGACGCCTCACGCGTCAAGCCTTCCACCCCGTCAGATCAGACGAGAACACTCTATATGGCCCTTCACGTCGCCCTCACGCACACGACGAGCTATACCTACGATCGACTCATCAGCGTGAGCCCGCAAATCATCCGCCTGCGACCCGCCCCGCACTGCCGAACGCCGATCCTGAGCTATTCCCTCGGCCTTGAGCCCGAGCAACACTTTTTGAACTGGCAGCAGGACCCCTTCGGCAACTTCATGGCGCGCATGGTCGTGCCGGAAAAGACGGGAAAGCTGTCGGTCACCGTGAACCTGATCGCCGACATGGCGGTGATCAATCCGTTCGACTTTTTCGTCGAGGAATCTGCCACCGACTGCCCGTTCACCTATGCGCCCGAAGTTCAGGCTGAACTCTCGCCGTATCTGACGCCCGAACCCGCAGGCCGCCACCTCAAAGCCTATATGGCAGGCCTCGACCTGCACAAACGCGCAACCAACGACTTCCTGACCGACATCAACCGTCAGCTGCAACAAGACATCAAATATCTCATTCGCATGGAGCCAGGCGTCCAAACGCCGGAAGAAACGCTGCGGTCGAAATCGGGGTCGTGTCGCGACAGTGCGTGGCTGTTGGTGCAGATCTTTCGCCAACTCGGCCTCGCCGCTCGCTTTGTCTCGGGCTATCTGATCCAGCTCCGTCCTGACGTTGAGAGCCTCGACGGGCCGTCAGGGGCCACCACCGACTTTTGCGATCTTCATGCCTGGGCCGAAGTCTATGTGCCGGGCGCTGGCTGGATAGGGCTTGACGCAACATCGGGACTGCTGGCTGGCGAAGGCCATATCCCGTTGGCCGCGACCCCCCACCCGTCCAGCGCTGCCCCCATAAGTGGGGCCCACGAACAGGCCGAAGTCGCGTTCCAATTTGACATGAGCGTAACGCGCATCCTTGAAACGCCGCGCGTAACCAAGCCCTACACCGACGCGCAATGGGCAGCCATTCTGACGCTTGGCGACGCGGTCGATGCGCGGCTTGATGCTGGCGATGTTCGTCTCAGCATGGGGGGCGAACCGACCTTCATCGCGCTTGATGACATGGAAGGGGACGAGTGGAACACAGCAGCCGTCGGTCCGACCAAACGGCGCTACGCAGAAGACCTCGTGCGCAGGCTGCAAGCGCGCTTTGCGCCAGGCGCCTTGCTGCATTACGGACAGGGCAAATGGTATCCGGGCGAGCAACTCCCCCGCTGGGCGTTCGCCATTTACTGGCGCTCGGACAAGAAACCCCTGTGGGGCGATCACGACCTGATCGACCGTGAAGTGCCGCGCCGCTCCCTCACCATTGAAGACGCTGAAACCTTCGCGGCCACACTGTGCGTTAAATTGGGGCTGCCAAAGTCGAGTGCATTCCCAGCCTACGAAGATCCAGCCCACTTCGCACTGGCCGAGCAGAAGTTGCCGCCCGGACTGTCGGTCGAGGAATTGGCGCTCGAAGACGAGATCGAGCGCGCGCGCCTCGTTCGGGTCTTGGAGCACGGCCTTGGCAAACCTGCCAGTTACGTCCTGCCAATCCAAGCCTGGCAATCGCGCGATCTGCGCAACCGATGGATGACCGAACGCTGGTCGGTGCGCCGCGAACGGCTGTATCTGATCCCAGGGGACAGCCCAGCCGGCTTCCGCCTCCCGCTAGGCTCGTTGCCGGTCATCGACAAACCGAATGTCCCTGTCGTCACGCCGCGCGATCCCCACGGGCTCACGCATCCGATGGCCGATCAGCACATGCTGGTGCAGCAGCGGCGACAAAATACCCAAAACCGCTCCACCGGGGCTCCCGGCAGCATCGCAGGTGCGGTCAGGACCGCGATGACGGTTGAGCCGCGGCAAGGCCATATCTGCGTATTCATGCCGCCGCTCGAAGATGCCGAGGATTTTGCAGCGCTGGCCGGTGCTATCGAGCAAACGGCGAAAGCGACCAAGCTCCCGGTTCATATCGAAGGCTACGAGCCACCCGCCGATGCCCGGTTGAACGTGATCAAAGTGACGCCCGACCCCGGCGTGATCGAAGTCAACGTGCACCCGGCAACGAGCTGGCGGCAGGCCGTCGACATCACCACCGGGCTGTACGAAGACGCGCGCCAGTGCCGCTTGGCAACCGAGAAATTCATGA
>JBBRKD010000018.1:0-10701 GCA_038218255.1 Hyphomicrobiales bacterium
AGAAATATGCAATCATGTCGTAGTCATAGTTCAACAGGCGGCCCTGATATTGGGCATTGTCCACCTGTCGGATCGACAACGTCACGCCGATCCGTTCGAGGTCGGCCTTGAAGCTCGACAGAATGCGGAGCTGACCCGACGCATTCAGGAGGATTTCAAAGCTGAGCGGTCGGCCTGTTGCTGGATCGACGAGCTTGCCGTTCACCGACTGGAACCCCGCAGCCTTCAACTGGTCGAGCGCCTTGGCAAGGTTCTCGCGATTGCGGCCACTGCCGTCACTGTGCGGGAGGGCTGCCGTTCCTTCAAGGATGTCGGGTTTGACGCTGCCAGCAAATGGCGCGAGCAGGCGGCGCTCCTCGGCGTCTGCTGGACGGCCCACAGACGACAACTCCGAGCGCTCGAAAAAGCTCTGCGTGCGTTTATAGAGGCCGCTGAAGAGCGATTGGTTTGCAAACTCGAAATCAAAGACCTGAATGAGCGCGCGACGCACGCGCGGATCGGCAAATACGGGCCGACGCGTATTGAACACGTAGGCGTTCATGCCGGCTGGCTGTTTTGAGTCCAGTTCGGCCTTGATCAGGCGGCCATCCTTGACGGCTGCAAACTCGTATCCTTGGAACCATTTGGCCGGTTCGTCCTCGAACCGCAGGTCGGTCCCACCGGACTTGAAGGTTTCAAACATCGCGGTATCGTCGCGGAAGTACTCGATGCGCAGCTCGTCGAAATTGTTGCGGCCCCGGTTCACGGCAAGGTCACGGCCCCAATAATTGGGGTTACGCTGGTACGTCACGGCGCGGCCCGCCTCAATCCGGTCCATGACATAGGGGCCGCTTCCGATCAGCGGTTCAAGGCTTGTGGTTTCAAAGGTGTCAGCGTTCAGCAGGTGGCTTGGCAGCACGGGCATCAATGCCAGGATGACCGGCAGCTCACGGTCGCCACCTTCGGCAAACACAAACCGGACTTTCAAGTCGGACAGCCGCTCGGCTTTGGCGACACGGCTATAGTACGAGCGATGATTGGGTCGGCCCTTTTCGCGTAACACCGTGTAGGAAAAAAGCACGTCGTTAGCTGTTATGCGGCGGCCGTCTGAAAAGCGGGCATCTGGATTGATATTGAAGGTGATCTCGGAGCGGTCGCCGGGCATCTCGGCGCTTTGGGCGATCAAGCCGTAGACGGTGAGGGGTTCATCCAGGCCCCGCGTCATGAGCGATTCGATCACAGCCCCCGTGCCGATGATGCCCGCAACCGCCACACCCTTGATGATGTAGGGATTGACGCTGTCAAACGAGCCGAGTTCGCCGCGCACGAGGCGGCCACCCTTGGGCGCGTTGGGATTGACGGCATCGAAGTGCGTAAAGCCCGCCGCGTGCTTGGGTTGACCGTGAACCGCGATGGCATGGACGGTTTCGGCGCTTGCACGCGGCGTCGCGATGAGCGCCAGAACGGCTGCGCCAAACACTGCGAGCACACGGGCCACCGGCTGAACTGAGGCTGTCATTCGAGCGTGTCCCGTTTTCCTAGTGCTGGCGGCACTGCCGCGCTCTGCAGCCACTCACAAGGCACGTGATAACAGATGTCGCGTGGCCCTATTGCAACGATTTGGCGGCAACCTTGGGGATGGCTCTGGTCCGTCGCCGGAACGGCCACGGGATTGCCTTATTCGCAGCCTTACTCCGCCCCAAGCGAACGTCGTTAACGCGATCGCTCGGTCTGTTGCTGGACCACGACGGAAAGCGCCCGAGCCGGTTCGCTCAAGGGGCCGCGACCGTCCAGCAGTCGCTGACAAAAAGTTTTGAAGAGGGGTTGAGCGCAGGCATTTCCGTGAGACGCGGAGGACCTGGAGTTCATAACGCAAAGGGTGACGACGTCATGAAACACACGTGTTTACCACGCATGATGCTGGCAGCGGTTCTCGCAGTGAGCACGACGGGCGTCGCATTCGCCCAGGAGAAGAAGCCGGCTGCCGCAAAGCCTGCTGCTCCTGCCGCCGCAGCCGCTCCTGCAGCCGCTGCTCCTGCCGCAGCTGGTGCCGCTGCAGCCAAACAGAGTGCATGGGTGAAGCTGTGCGAACAGGCCGTCCAGAAGACCAAGGACAAAGACGGCAAGGACGTCGAAATCAAGAAGAACATCTGCCTCACCCACCACGAGCGCCTCGACGGAAACACGGGCATGGTGATCGTTTCGGCCGCTCTGCGCGAAATCGAAGGCAACGACAAGAAGCAGTTCATGATCATGGTGCCGCTCGGCATGGCGATCCCGCCCGGTCTGAAGGCTGCTGTTTACACCAAAGACATGTGGGACAAGGCCGCCAAGAACGAGAAGGTTGACGAAGCTGCCTTGAAGCCCGTGGATCTCAAGTTCTCGCTCTGCCATCCGGCCGGATGCACGGCGGAAGTCGAAGCGACGAAGGACCTTGTCGACACAATGAAAGCCGGTGGTGGCATCATGGTTCTGGCGCTGAACGCTGGCGCGCAGCCCATCGGTTTTCCGGTCCCGTTGGACGGATTCACGGACGCGTTTGGCGGCAAGCCCGTCAACAACGAAGAGTACGCTAAAGCACGCGGCGAGCTGATGGGCCGCATCCGCGAAATGCAGGTCGAGCGGATGAACAAGTACAAGGAAGAGCAGATGAAGCTTCTGCCGCCGCCGCCAGCTGGTGCGCCAGCGCCGGCTGCAGCTGCAGCCGCTGCGCCTAAAAAGTAAGAGCCGTCAGAGAAGGCTGGATCTTACACACGATTGCATCACCCTCTCAAACGGCTCAAACCTCGCGGTTCGGGCCGTTTTTGTTTGCGCCTGGGACGCGCAATGATCAGAGCCCGCCGCCTCGCCCGCTATGCCATCAGCAGCTTCACTAGCCCGACGCACAAGCCGCCGCAGCAAGCCGCCGCACGCCGCACAAAAAAACGCCCCGGCTTTCGCCAGGGCGCTTTAAAGGTCAGGCGTTTTCTTTGATCAGGCGGCTTTCGTACGGACCGCCTTGAAGGTATTGCGGACCCGACGTTGTGCGGCGAGAACCGACGGTACGACCTGCGGACCCGGGATGGTACCAACGGCACCATTGTGAACGCGAGTGACGATTTGGCATTTGCCGAACGCCGCTTTCGCAGCTGCGACCCAACGGTGGGTTTCGCATCCACCAAACGTGGCGATGTCCAGAACCGCATAGCCAGCTTGAGGCCGGCTATGGAACGAGATGTGACCGTCGCTTAACACCGCCACGCCCGAAACACCGCCAGTGGCGGGAACGGGATGAAGGTGCAGATGTTGCAACGTAGCGCTCGCTGCATCGACGCAGCGCGTAAGAGTGGTTTCGACGTGCTCGAGCGAGTCGAGCCCAGTGGTGCCGTGGAGATCGATCGTGACGTGAGTCCCGACCGCACGAGCCTGAAGAGCGGAGGCTTGTGGTACAACGGCTTGAGTGACGACGAACCGACCGCTTGCGCGCTCGATCGATGGACGTTTTTGCGCGACTACGTGCGCGACTTCACCATATTCTTCCTTTTGGGCGGGGCTTGAACGAGTCAAGTCCATCCCCAATTGGAAGAGGGTGTCATTAAAGGCCATATGACCCTCCCCAACCAGTAGACAGATTCAACCCGAACGCTCCTTACCTTTTGGTGGCTCTGGTTTCCCTCGACCTATCAGGGCAGGTGGACGTGCGGACGAGGGGTCATATGAAGGCAACCCCCCCCCTACGCAAGCGATATTTACCCCCGGGGGCGCAATTTTTTTTACAGCAACGGCACATCCGATTAACGTTGGCTTTACGAGCGCCGCCGCACGGCCGTTTCCGCACGTTTATGACGATCACATGACAGCGTCGCGAACGGCCCAAAATCAGAGCGCAATCCGATAGCGGACGTCGTCGTCGGCGACCCCGAATCGATCGTAAAGCCGTCGCGCCGCGCCATTGTCGGCCCGCGTGTGCCAATAGAGCCGCGACCAGCCATGGGCGCGCGCCATCGAAATGAGATCCTGGATCAGCGCATGACCTGTGCCCTGCCCGCGCAAAGCTGGATCGACGAACAGATCTTCGAGATAGCAATAGGGCTGGGTCGCCCATGTTCCCTCGTGCAGCAGCGAGACGCTGAACCCGACAACCGCGCCGTCATGTTCTGCGACCCGTCCGATCAGTGTGCGCTCGGGCGACTGGAGCCGGGCCCAGGTATGGTCGGTCACCTCAGGGCTCACGCTGCCCTCCTGGAACGCGATGTAGGCGGCCCACAACCGACGCCACGCGACCTCGTCGCCTGGACTGAGATCGCGGACGATCACTGAGCCGGTTCCGGTGCTGGTGCCGTCGCCGGTGCTTGGGGTGCGGGCGCGGTCTTCTTGAACAGCTTATTGAGCAAGTCCTTGGCCTTGTTCGTAGCGCCACCTTGACCCTCGCCGCCGTCAGCCCCGCCCTTCCCGAGCAGGCCCTTGAGCGCTGCGCCGATTTCCTTGGCCTGTCCGCTATCTTTAAACTGCTTGCCGATCTCCTTTACCGCATCGATGGCTTTGTTGGGGTCCTTGAGCAGGCCGTTGAGGTCGGGCGCGATCTGCGGATTGGCCCATGGTCCAGTGAACCGCACCGGCACTTCGAGCCCGGCCAACGCGTCGGTTGCCCCCTGGCCCTGGAGACTTGCCACGACCTTTGGCTTTATTGTGTAGTCGAGGCTCTGGTCGGGCAGACGAAATTGTCCTGCACCCGTGACGCGCATGAGCGGCCCGATCAGACGCAAGTCCTGGTTGGTCGCGATGCCGTTTGCGACCGCAAACGAGGCCGAGAGCTCGCTGAAATCGGTCTTCTCAGCGGCGACCTTGTTAAAGCCCGAGAATTTTCCCTGCGTCACGCCCCGGATGGCGCCTGGTATGTTGTAGCCGACGATGGCCCCGTTCGCGAACGCGAAGTCGGCCTTACCGTTTGCCGTCGATACCAATTGCGCTTCGCTCGAGCCCTGGGCACCGATTGCAATCGTGAGCCGGGCCGTTCCAGCGAGAAGCTCGAAGTCGGCCGCATCCTTGAGCAAGGGTTGGGCTGCGACGCCATCGATTGAGACATTGGCACCGATCACGGGAACGGCCGGGTTGGCGTCGATGGTCAAGAGCCCGCGTCCGCGCCCTTCGTAGAGCTGGATCTCGTCGAAGTTTGCTCGCAGCGCTTTATTCTTCAACGCGATCGAAACCGATGTCGCACCGGCCTTGAGTTCGCGATATTGCAACTTGCCGATCTGCAACTTGGCATCCGCATCGACCATGCCGAGGGCTGTCAGCGCAATCGGGTCCGTGCTCCAGCCGGTGCGTCGGACGTAGCCCTTCACCTGGGGACCGCCCGCCCCGTTAATGAGGTCTTCGATGGATTTTGCTGCGGGATTTACAGTGGGACCAGCGCTTGCCGCCGGGGGCGCCTCGCGCTTGATGGCAGCTTTCGGTTTGGCCGAAGCTGCCTTCCCCGCTTCCAACGTGTAACGGTTGAGGTCGAGTTCGCTGATCTTGAGGTTGGCGTTCACCCGCGGGCGGGCACCGCCTGTGTCGAGCAGCAGCACGCCTGACGCCGTCGCCCCGTCGAGGCCGAACGTCGCGTTCGACAGCGTGTAGGTCGCCCCTGTCGCCTTGAATTTTCCCGTGACCGTGGTCGGTCCAAAGCCATCGGCAGGTGGCATCTCGTGGCCGAGCCAGAGCAACAGTGCGCGCAACGAGGCAGCCTTTGCCGTCACGTCGCCGTCGAGATCGAGCCCCGTGCGCACCGTGAGCGTGCCATCGTAGCGGGCATCGATGGGAGCGCCCTTCACGGCGAGGGCGAGTTTGGCGGGCCGGGCCTCGAGCAGCGCCTTGGGCGAGGCAAGTTTCACATCAAAGCCGACGGACTGGCCTTCATAGATGAGCGCGCCCGTCGCATCGAGCGGGCTTGCTAGCGACGTGAGGCCGATCCGGGCGTCGAGGCCGGTCACCTGCTGTTGAGCCCCTGTCCGTGCATCCGCATAGATGATGCTGCCGCCGTCGATGCGGACGTCGCTGAGCGTCAACTCGTCAAGGCGCGCCATCCGCGCTTTCAATTGCGGGGAGGGATTGGCCGGATCGGACGCGTTGTCGACGAAGTCGCGGACGGCGTCCGGCAGATCGCTGGCCGTGCCTTTGGGGGTCGTCGGTGCCGCTGCTTGGGCATATTGGATCGGTAGCGGGGCTGTCAGACCTGCGAAATCCCAGCTCCGCTTGCCGCTGCCATCGACGCGCAAGTCAAACACCGGTTGTTTCAAGATCAGCTGATCGACGCTGATCTGGCGCTGCAGAAGCGGCCACAGACGCACGCTGGCATCGAGTTCTGCGACCGTCACGAACGCTGCGCCCGGCATACCCGGCGGCGCCGAGAGCGAGACATTTTTCATCGTCAGCGTGAGGGCGGGGAGAAGCGCAAAGCGCGTTTCGCCGGAAATAATGAGATCGCGACCGGTCTTGGCTTTGATTTGCGCAATCGCCTGCTGCTTGATCAGCTCAATCGGCGGTGCATAGGCAAAATAGGCCGCAGCCGACCCCGCCAGCGCAAGCACGACGAGAAGCCCCGTCAGAAGAGCAAAGCCAAGTCCTGAGCGTTTGGGTGTCGGCTCCCGACGCGACGTGCGCCCGGTCGGCGGCTGATTGGGGTCATAGGGCGGGCGAACGGGCAGTCCGGTCTGAGACGGCCGCGTCGCGCCGCGCCCGGTTGTCCGCAACCGGTCCTCGGGACGATCGACGCCTGGACGGACGGTGTTGAGCTGGGGTGGGGGCGCCGGGCGCTCCGTTGTTGGACGATCAGAAGCTGGGCGCTCTGTGTCTCGACGCTCGGTATCTCGACGCTGTGGGATCGGCGGCGGCATAAGGGGGTCGCGCGGGGGCTTGCGGTCGGTCATCGCCAAAGGGCCTCTTTCGACGTGGCAATCAGATCTGGCCTGATGCGATAGTCATAGTAGCGCGGATTGGCAAAGATTGGACCACGGGTTTTGCACCGGCACTGTCGGATGGACACCGTGGGTGTCGAAGCGGCGGCCCAGCTTGTGCGCGGGTTTAGCGGGATGGAAAACACGAGCCAGTCGGGCAGCTAACGCTTGGTTTTTTGGCTCAGGGTCCTCACGCGGTCGAGATCGGTTGGCGTGTCCACGTCAGCGACGCAGCTGACGTCTTCCAGCGGGACCCGACAGGCCGGATGCCCCGCAAGCAGGCTCTTGCCGCCACGGTCGCCCGATAGCTGCGCGAGTGCGCCAAAGAGGCGGCGGGGCCAGACGACGGGGCTCGTCGCCGTGCCGTCGGCCAACAGCGGGTGGGTCGGTCGCACCGCCCCGTCGGCGATGAAGGCTGCGATCAGACGTTCGACGAGGCTGGCCTCAAGCAGCGGCAGGTCGCCCGGCGTGATAACGGCCGCATCCATGCCGTCCGGCAGACCGCTGACCCCGGCCGCGATCGATGTGCCGATGCCATGAGCTGCGAGCGCGTTGTCGATCCGCTGGAGGCCGAGCGAGCCCGCCACGCCCTCGATCGCGGCACGGACGTCGCTCGCTGCGGGATCGGTGACCGCAAACAGGTGGAAGCGGCAATCGGGCACCCGCACAGTAGCAAGCTGCTCGATCACGCCAACGACCATCGGCCGACCGCCGATCAGAGCCATTAGTTTGTTGTCGGCGCCGAACCGCCGGGACTGTCCGGCTGCCAGCACCATCAGGGCAATATCCATGGTGGTGTGTGCGCCAGTTGCAAATGATTTGCAACTGGCGGGCTGGGTCTCTAACGTAGTGGTAGACCCATATAACCCTCTTCAGGAGCGTCCTTTGAACGAAGCGCCGCGCATAGACCGCCCGTCCCAGTCCTGGTTGCGCGACGGCCTCGCCGGACCGCTCGCCGACGTGAACCGCACCGTCGTCGTCTCTCAAAGCGCCTCGTCGGTCCGCCGCTTTCTCTCGTTCCTTGGTCCGGGCTACTTGGTCGCTGTGGGCTATATGGACCCCGGTAACTGGGCGACGTCGCTTGCAGGCGGTGCCAAGTTCGGGATGGCGCTGCTCGCCGTCGCTTTCATCTCAAACATCATGGCGATCCTGCTGCAATCGCTCGCCGCCCGCCTTGCTGTTGCAACCGGCCGCGACCTGGCGCAGGCCTGCCGGGACGGTTTTCCACGCGCGGTGTCGTTTCCGCTGTGGATCTTGGCCGAGATCGCGATCATCGCGACGGATCTGGCCGAAGTCATCGGCACCGCCATTGGTCTCAAGCTGCTGTTTGGCCTGCCGCTCGCCTACGGCGTTTTGATCACGTCGCTCGACGTGTTCTTGATCTTGGCCTTGCAGCGCATGGGCTTTCGCTATCTGGAAGCCTTCATTATTGCGCTTCTGGCGATCATTTCGCTCTGCTTTGGCATCCAGATCGCGCTGGCCGATCCCGACTGGGGTGCGGTTCTCAAAGGCTTCGTCCCCACGACTGAGATCGTCACCAACCCCGAGATGCTCTATCTCGCCATGGGCATCATCGGCGCAACCGTGATGCCCCATAATCTATATTTGCACTCAGCAATCGTCCAGACCCGCGCCTTTGGCCATACGCCCGCGGAAAAGCGCGAGGCTTTGCGGTTTGCAACCATCGACTCAACGCTTGCCTTGATGTTTGCGCTGTTGATCAACGCCTCGATCCTGATCCTGGCGGCCGCCACGTTCTACAAGGCTGGCAGCCACGACGTCACCGACCTTGCCCAGGCCCATACGCTGCTGTCGCCCCTGCTCGGCTCCCTGATCGCGCCGACGTTGTTTGCCATCGCACTCATCTGTTGCGGCCTCTCCTCGACCGTGACGGCGACGCTCGCAGGTCAGGCAGTTATGGAAGGCTTTCTAGATCTTAGAATTTCGCCCTGGTTACGCCGCCTGATCACCCGTTTGGTTGCGATCATCCCGGCAGCTTTCGTCACGCTCGCCTATGGCGAGGCTGAAACCGGCAAGCTCTTGATCGCGTCTCAGGTCATCTTGGGGTTGCAGCTCCCATTCGCCGTCGTGCCGCTGGTGCTGTTCACCGCAAGCCGCGCCAAGCTCGGGGATTTCGCGGCGCCCCGCTGGCTGACGGTCGTGACGGGCGCGATAGCCGCCTTGTTGATTGTCCTCAACATCAAGCTGGTGGTTGATCTGCTCACCAGCGGATGACGCCCAAAAGGGGTGCGATCCGTGAGACGCCACGTGAGACGCCACGTGAGACGCCACGTGAGACGTCGTTGGCAGAAATTGTTGAAAGTGCCAGCGATTTACAGGTTGTTCACCTAAAAACCTGCGATCTGTTGCGCATTCGATAGAATAGAGACCTGTTTATTCAGCGTTTTTTTAGAGCCTTGCCGCCAAATGGGAGTGTCGGAGTACGTCCGTGCGCCCCCAGGCCGCACGCGACCTACGCCGACCCGGTTTGTTCTTGGGTGTGCCGGCTGGCCTATGGCCGCTGCCACCCTGCGTTCGAGGTCGCAATTCATGTCGCAATCGTTCACGCTCGACTCTTATCGCCTCGCGGGCGATGCCGGCACCATTTCCAACGACGCGGCCAAGCCCAAGAAGCTCTGGTCGCGCCAGGTCATCTCAGACATCATCGGGCTTTGCGAGGCCTTAGCGGTTGTGGCTGGCGGGTTGCTGCCAACGACGGTTTATGCGTCCGTTGGGGCCATCGATCCCAACTGGCCAACCGTGATCCAGTCCGCCCTCGTTGCGGCGCTCGTCTATCGCATGAGACTGAAGTCTGTCGGCATGTACGACAACGCGCCTGGCCACGATTTTTCGGTCCGCCCGCAGCAGATGATCGGCGCGCTGGTCTTGGCTGTCACCGTCGCACTCAGTCTGTCGATCCCCAAAGGCTTCGATATGTCCAACGTCATGATCTGGTTTGTGATGTGGCTGACGGCCAGCTACGCCTTCGCCATGCTGGTCCGCACAATCGCGAGCGATGTGATGGCCGCCAAAACCGCCGAAGGGCGTTTCGATGAACGCGTCGCGGTGTATGGAGCGGGTGGCATCGCCCGCCGGGTCCACGATCACCTGGCCAATCCAGCCCTCGGGCTCCGGTTCGTCGGCGTCTTCGACAGCCGCGAAACGGCCGATCGCGTCAACGCTGAAGGACTGAATGTCGCTGGTGGGCTCGACGATCTCGTACAGGCCTGCCAGGAGGGCCGCGTCGATCGCGTCGTGATCGCGCTTCCCCAGATCGCCGAGCGCCGGGTGAACGATATTGCCCGCAAGTTCCAGGATTTGTCGGTCCACCTTCACATCGTGACGCATCTGGCGTCGGATTTCCTGAGTACGGACAGGCCCCATCAGGTGTCTCAGCTCGGCCCTGTCGGCTTGATGGACATTAAATTCCGCCAGCACACGGGCTGGGCGCGCGTCGTCAAGCGCACCGAGGACATCCTGATCGGCACCATCGCTGCGATCGTGGTTGCGCCTGTCGTGCCGCTGATCGCGCTCGCCATCAAACTCGACAGCCCGGGGCCGATCCTGTTTCGCCAGCGCCGCAGGGGCCGCAATCAACGTGTGTTCGAGGTTTTGAAGTTCCGCACCATGAGCGTGATGGAAGACGGCATCGACGTGCGTCAGGCGACGACGCACGATCCCCGCGTGACCCGCGTCGGCCGCTTCCTGCGCCGCACCAGCCTCGACGAGCTTCCCCAGTTGTGGAACGTGCTGCGCGGCGACATGGCCCTCGTGGGACCGCGTCCGCACGCGCTGGTTCACGACG
>JBBRKD010000019.1:0-10692 GCA_038218255.1 Hyphomicrobiales bacterium
GACAGGCACTCGCGGGTGAACTCGTCAACGACGTTGAGCATGCGATACTTCCTTCCATCATGGGTGCGATGCTCGACGAAGTCGTACGACCACACGTGATTGCGGTGCTCGGCTCGTCATGCTGAAAGCATGCCTCCGGCATGACGCAAGAGGCACGATCCATCGGCCAGCCAGAGCCGACTACGCTTGGGTTGTTTGGCGGGAACCTTCAGCCCCTCTTGTCTCCAGATCCGTTCAACCCGCTTGTCGTTGACGACCCAACCCGCACCCGTCCGCAGCAACTCCGCGATTTTTCGGTAGCCGTAGCGACCATACTGCCGAGCCAGTTCGACGATGTCGGCTGTCAATTCAGCCTCGTCGTCGCGCCCCTTGGGCGTCTTGCGTTGGGTCGAGCGGTGTTGACCGAGCGCCGCGCACGCACGACGCTCGGAGATCTGGAGTTCACGCCGCACGTGCTCGATCACGGCGCGTCATGCTGAAAGCATGCCTCCGGCACGACGTGCGGGGCTTAGAAGTTTCCCTTGGCGGCCTCTTTCAAGATCAACTTATCCAGCGTCAGGTCCGACACGGCCCGGCGTAGCCGCATGTTCTCCTGCTCAAGCTCTTTCAGCCGCTTGACCTGATCGAGTTTCAGCCCGTCGTACTCTTGTTTCCAGCGGTAGTACGTCACCTGTGTCACCCCGATCGCGCGGACTGCGTCAGCAACCGCTTTACCCTGCGAGACCAAAACATCGACCTGGCGCAGCTTCGAAACAACCTCTTCTGGCTTGTGTCTCTTCGTCGGCATCGTCTCTCCTCCAATGGCCTAAAACCATACATCGGTTCGGACCACTACGAGGGGGGAAGACCAATAACAGCAGCAGCGTATGACGGCCCATCAAAATTTTTGAGGGGGGAAAAACTAGGCACATCGCTCGCAGGGGTCGTGTTTAGTCTTTGAAACGTTGAAAGACAGCTTGCAGTGCCTTCGCCCCTTTTGCTTCCTTGGTAGACGATCCCTCTCTTATATAAACGATGTCGTCGATGCTGGAATATCCCCGCTGAGAGGGAACCCAGATGGAAACTACTGAATGGCCGCGATAGACGACGCAATCTATTTTGGATAAGACTGCGGATTTTAGCGGTTCGCTCAAGTGTGAGTTGGCTATAAAATCGACAAATCTACGTTTATATCTCTCCACCGATGAATTAAGAATAGCAACTTCGCGTTCAATACCCACGATGTAACGAGCAGAAACTTCGGCCGCGACGATGCTGTCCAGATCGACAATTCGGTCGCGATCCGCTTTTTTGTCAGCGACGCCAATAAATATAGCTCCATCTATATCTGGTGCTATGTTGGCTATTCCGCAGATTGTCTCTAAAACTTGATCAAAGACGTGTAGATCTTCTTTTCGAGAATTATCTAGACGCAAGAAGCCTTGTTTGCATTCATAAGCACTGGTCTCGATTCTGGATCGTCTGATGGCATTCTCGAAAGGAATTGCACTTCCTGAACCGTGGTCAAGAACGGGGGGCTCCTTATCCTCGAAGTGCCTCTGAATAAGCCCAAGGGTAACATCGATATTTTGCTGGCGTGGCTCGCTCCGCATTTGCCCAGCCGCAACTTCTAACTTCCCTTGAAGTCCAGTTATAGATTTCATGATCGCGGTTGCATCGCCTGGACTCTTTTTCTTTACGGCGCAAAGTTCGAAGAATGCCGAAAATACTGCGAAGAATGCTGTTTTTACCGGATTGGAGGCGGCCCCAGGGTGAACAATCTTCCTGAACGCGTTGGTTCCTGCATCAACGGATGTAATCGTCTCGCGGAGAATAGACAAGGTCCCAACCAAATCGCTCTTTAGTTTGGTCGCGCCATATGTAGCGAGGTGTTTGTCGATTTCGATAAATTCGGCCGTTCCTGCCGTGTAATAGTCATCTAGATTATCGCCGCTGAATGCAAATGGTTTCCCTTCGAGTGCGCTGATTGCCAAATCTGCAATCATTTGCTCGTCTTCTGAGTCTCGAAGCTGGGATCTGCGAAGGACGCCTTGCTTGCACCAAAAAGTATCGTCCGCCTTAACGCCGTAAGTGGGAGATTCCCCAGCTAAATCCACGCTGATTGATGGCATCTCAGAAAGATCTAAGGAGTCTTGGGATACATCGCCGCGAATTTCTGTGGCTATTTCCCGGATGACGTTGGCGAATGGGGAGACAACGCCCGCTTGACGTTTCTCTTGATCGCTAAGTCGCCTGCCATAGGAATTAATTCGGCCAAAAACCTCATTTACTGCATCTTCATTCGTCGCCGGAAACTCAGTGACAGCAAGAGTGTAATCTAGAAAGTTTGCGCATTGTTTCGGTGAGAGTAATTTGTTTGGATCTTTCATCGCAGTAAAGTTGCCCGCAGCAGCTAGTTGTTTTGCGCGGGCCAATTGCTCGACATCAAAATAGTAAGATGAGGTGTCGAAGCTGTTTTCAATAAAGCCAAAGAGAGCGTTTAACCGCTGCATTCCATCTAGTATTTCAAACGTCCTTGATCCATCGGGCAGTGTGGTAAAGGCAAGTAGAATTAGAGGAATCGGATAGCCGTGCAGAACACTATCAATGAGTGCCCTTTTTTCGTCCGTGGTCCAGACGAGTTTGCGTTGGTATCTACGATTGACCTTGAAATTTCCAGCCCTGTACTCTTTGTACGCCTCTTGAACGGACATTCCGCGCGGTGTGACGCTCATGGTGAGGCCTCTGCATTATGGGTGGCCCGGATGAGCTATCAGCCTTGTTGCGGTATTGATAGGCGGAATTAGACACTTTCCCCTGATTCGTAGTTGTTTTAATGGAGGAGAGCTCGGTGTGCCAAGCCAGTGTGGACGGCGAAGAGGTGCATCGCGGTGTCATGCTGTTGGACAAATTGCTAAGTTACGCAGAGCCGCGCCAAGCCGCACGCGACATGCTCATGCCAAGATGACCCTCGATCAAAAAGCCTAGCTTTTACCCATTGGGAACAACCTATGTTCGGAGGATCACGTCGATAAAGACCCGTCTCGCAACAACCGCATTGTTGCGCTTCCGACCGCTCAGCTAGCTGCATGGCTCAGACTGCCGCAAAAGATGCAGATGATCTCCGCGTTGCCAACGGAGGGGCTCGGAGCGCTCAGCCCTGAACCTTCGATCCATCAAATTAACCCGGCAATACGGGCATGCGAGTACGTTGGAAAGATTGCCAAGCAGCCTCAATGTGGCGCTGCCATAGCGCCAGCTGAGGAGATTGCAAAGTTTGCTGCGTCGGCCCCATGAGCAGGAAAAGTGCCAGCTGACATGTGAAGCCACATGGTGAGGCCAGCAAAGTAATGAGCGGATCTAAAAGCGCCCCCGATATGTCGACTTGCGCCCGCCGACGGTCGCACAAACTCGCACGCGTCCAGCGGTGAACAGAAATGCAAGAGTTAGGGCGCACATTAGGGCGCAACGAAAAATCTCCTAAAAACTCTTTGATTTCAATGGGGTCTGGCGGAGGGGGTGGGATTCGAACCCACGGTGAGTTGCCCCACGCCGGTTTTCAAGACCGGTGCCTTAAACCACTCGGCCACCCCTCCACTGCAACTGTCGCTATAGCGGTTGCGGGAAGCGTCAACAAGCGTCTCCGCCAAGCGCAGGTGGGAAACATCCTCAACACAATCCTAACGCGGCGATGAGATGATCTCGCGCGATGGCTCGGCTGGCTGTGCGTTTGTGGGAGTGTGCGTTGGTGCGGTGTGCGTGGATGCGGGAAAGCCGCGTCGGAATTTTGGTGTTGGGTGCGCAATCGCGGCGGCGGTTCGTGTCACTGGGTGCCGTGTTGCTGGTTGTGGGCGCGTGCTCGCGTTCCACGGGAGACGTGGGTCCAAGCGCCGTTCTGAAGCCCACGCGTGCGCCCGCAAGTGCGGCGCAATGGGGCGTCTCGCCATCGCCGTACCGCACTGCCAACACGGCAAGCGCTCACTACAAGGTCGGCGCGCCGTATCGGATCGGCAGCACCTGGTATGTGCCGCGTGAGGAGCCTGGGTACGACCAGACCGGCATCGCCTCTTGGTACGGGACCGATTTCCACGGGCGGGCGACCGCGAACGGCGAGCGCTTCGATATGGATGGGCTGACGGCGGCTCATCCGACCTTGCCTCTGCCGAGCTACATCAGCGTGACCAACCTCGCCAACAACCGAACCGTGCTTGTGCGGGTGAACGACCGCGGGCCTTATGTCGGGGGGCGGATGGTTGATTTGTCTCGCGCGGCCGCCCGCGCGCTCGGCTACGAGCCGCTCGGCACGGCGCAGGTTCGCGTGCGTTACGCCGGACGTGCGCCGCTCGACGGCAACACGGTGCGCGAGCAACAGTTTCTCACGTCTCAGCCATGGTATGGCGCGACGACCACGGTGGCCGCGATGCCGTCAAAGTCTGCCGCCAAGGCAAAGTCGCCGTTGTATGATCCTTGGGGTGTGATGGGACCGCAGTAGCCGCCCGCTCCGGTTTTGGACCAACAGGCCATTTTGACGGCTAGGCTTTGCGGCTAGGCTTTGCCGATTGACACCGCTCGGCTTCCGTCGTGTTGTTTTGGATCGTCAACGTGCGCCGACCGCTGCCAGATGAGGCCATGACCATGCCATTTGCTTGCGCGATCAGCCGTTCGGCGTCGTTTATGAGGGCGGCAGGCTTCGTGGCTCTGGCTTGTGGTGTGCTCGTGCCGTTGATGGCCTCGCAGGGCGTGGCCCAGGGGGCAAAGCCGGACGAATATGTGAGCAAGGCGAAGCACGCGATCGTAATGGACGCCGATACCGGTGCGGTCATGTATCAGCTCAAGGCCGACGAACTGGTGCCGCCAGCGAGCATGAGCAAGTTGATGACGCTCGCGGTCGCCTTTCGGGCACTCAAGGCTGGCCAGATCAAGCTCGAAGACCAATTTCTGATGAGCGAGAACGCTTGGCGGCGGGGCGGAGCGCCGTCGCGGACGTCGGCGATGATGGTGCCGCTCAACACGCGGACCAAGCTCGACGATCTATTGCAGGGCGTCATTGTGCAGTCGGGCAACGATGCGGCGATTGCTATCGCAGAAGGGATGGCCGGATCGGAAGCCAAATTTGCGACGATGATGGTCGAGGAAGCGCGGCGCATCGGACTGAAGAAATCAGAGTTCCGCAACGCGACGGGCTTGTCAGCGGCTGATCACCTGATGACGGCGCGCGAGCTGGCCATTCTCGCCCGGTATCTGATCAAGGAGTATCCTGAGTATTATCCCCGCTTTGCGCAGCGCGAGTTCAACTATTCCAAGCACCGGTTCATCAATCGCAACCCGTTGCTGAACGCCAACATCGGTGCGGACGGGCTCAAAACGGGGCATTTGTCGGAAGCAGGCTACGGGCTTGTGGGGTCGGCTGTGCAGGATGGAAAGCGGCTTATCGCCGTCATCACCGGGCTTGGGACCGATGCCGAGCGCAAAGAAGAGGGCCGCCGCATCCTGGAGTGGGGGTTTAAGAATTTCACCGAGTTCAAGATCTTTGATGCTGGAGAAGTTGTCGGCTACGCGCGCGTGTGGGGTGGCGACAAGCTGTATGTGGGTCTGCGCGGCAAGGGCGACGTGAGCGTGATCCTGCCGCGCGTGCCAGCCAACCAGAAGCTCAAGGGCGAGATCGTGTACCAGGGGCCGGTGAAGCCGCCCATCAAGCAAGGCGACCCCATCGGGGTGTTGCGGGTGACGAGTTCGTCGGGCGCGAGCAACGATGTGGCTTTGTTTGCGGCTGAGGATGTTCAGCAGTCGGGAGTTGTGCGGCGCGGCCTCGATAGCCTCGCGCATCTGGCGGAAAAAGCGGTTGGGATGGCGTTCGCCAAGCTCAAGTCGCAAGCGCCAACGACGGCGCAGCCGTAGAACGGGTGGAAACGGGTCTCGCGCTCACGCCTGAGCGCATGCTAGCAAGCCCGTTATGATTACAGCGCGGTTCATCACGTTTGAAGGGGGCGAGGGCTCGGGGAAGTCAACGCAAGTGCTGCTGTTGGCTGAGCGGTTGCGGGGGCTCGGTCACGAGGTCGTTGTCACGCGCGAGCCGGGCGGGACGCCGTTGGCTGAGGCGATCCGCGCGCTGATTTTGGCGAGCAAGCCCGAAAGCGCCGTGGCTGAATTTCTGCTGTTTGCAGCGGCGCGGGCCGAACATATCGCCGACGTGATCGGACCTGCGGTCATGCGGGGTGCGTACGTCATTTGCGATCGCTACATCCATTCGACACGGGTGTATCAGGGGCATCTGGGACACGTCGATTTGGTGCTCATCGAAGACATCGAGAAAGCGACGGTTTCTCCGTTCTATCCAGGACTGACGGTGGTGCTGGACGTTCCTGTCGCGGTGGGGATGGCGCGCGCCAATGTGCGCGGCGAACGCAACAGGTATGACGGCAAAGATGTGTCTTGGCATCACGCCCTGCGGCAGGCGTTCCTTGACGAGGCGGCCTCAACGGAGCCGACGCCGTGCGTTGTCATCGATGGCGACCGGGAGGCGGCACGTGTCGCCGAGGATGTCTGGCGTGCGGTGCAGAGCCGTCTGCTGGCGGGGGCCTGAGGCATGGCGCGTGCGCCGATTGCGCAGGAGATGGAGGTGCTGCCGGAAGCCGACAGGCTGGACGGCGCGCCCCATCCACGGATGACGGCGAAGGTGTTTGGGCACACGGCCGCCGAACGGGCGCTGGCGGCGGGATTGGCTCAGGGGCGGATGCACCACGCGTGGCTGATCGCTGGGCCATATGGGATTGGCAAGGCAACGCTCGCCTACCGGTTTGCGCGTGCAGCCCTGAGCCGCCCCGATGAGCGCGATAAAGAAGGGCGCAGTCTGTCGGTCTCGTCGGAAACGTCGGGCAGCCGGCAGGTGCGGGCGCTGTCGCATCCAGGCCTGCTCGTGATCCGGCGGCCCTATCTGATCAAGGACAAGCGGTTTGCAGCCTCGATTCCGGTCGATGAGGTGCGGCGGTTGCGGCAGTTCCTGTCGTTGAGTGCAGAAGCTGGCGCGTGGCGGATCGTGATCGTCGATAGTGCGGATGAATTGAACATTGCAGCGGCCAACGCGCTCCTGAAATCGCTGGAGGAACCACCGCCACGCACGCTGTTCCTGCTGGTGACGGCCGAGCCCGGGCGGCTGCTGCCCACGATCCGCTCGCGGTGCCGGACATTGAACCTCGGCGCACTCTCAGGCGCCGATGTGCGGTCGGCTGTCACGCAGGCGTTGGAGGCGGAGGGCACGCCAAGCCTCGCGGACCGCGATTGGCCAGCGCTTGAACATCTCGCGAGTGGGAGCGCACGCCGCGCGTTGAGCCTCTCGGCGGGGGGCGGGCTTGCGCTCAATGAGACGCTGCTGCAACTCCTGGGGCGGGCCCCCAAGCTCGATTGGATGGCGGTTCATGGTCTGGCTGATAAGCTGAGTGGGGCGGCGGCAACGCAAGCCTATGAGCTGTTTTTTGAGCTTTTAAGCGGGCTTTTGGCGCGACTGGTGCGCGGGGCTGCAACCGGCCAGGGGCAGGCCGATGACGTGGCGTTGGCGGCGCGCCTGATCGGGGAGGGCACGCGCCTTGCCACGTTCGCTGAGCTGTGGGAAACGGTAGCGCGCGAGAAGGCCGAGGCTGATGCCCTCAATCTCGACCGCAAGACGTTGATCCTGGATACCTTCGCCCGCCTGGAACGCGCCAGCGCGCGCGGCTGATCCGTCCAGCCGCAAGGACCGCCATGACCGACACGACCCCACAGCGATTTTTCATCACGACGCCGATTTTCTACGCCAACGGCGCGCCCCATATCGGACATGGCTATACCGCGATCACGACGGATGCGATTGCGCGCTTTGAACGGCTCGACGGCCGAGACGTGTTCCATCTGACCGGGACCGATGAGCACGGCCTCAAGATGAAACAGACGGCCGTTAAAGAGGGCCTGAGCCCGCTCGCGTTTGCCGACAAGAATGCAGAACGGTTCCGCGAACTTATGACGGCGCTGGGTATCGGCCATGACGATTTCATCCGCACGACGGAGCCGCGCCACATCGAAGCCTGCCAGGAGCTGTGGCGGCGGATGGAGGCTGCGGGCGACATCACGCTTGCAACGTATGCTGGGTGGTATTCGGTCAGGCAGGAAGCCTATTTCGACGAAGCCGAAACGACCGTTGGCGAGGATGGTATCCGGCGCGAACCGCTTGGCTCACCCGTCGAGTGGGCGGAAGAAGAAACGTATTTGTTTGCGCTGTCCAAGTATCAAGACCGGTTGCTCGCCCATTACGAGGCGCATCCTGAGTTCATTCTGCCGCCCGAACGGCGCAACGAGATCGTGAGTTTTGTGGCTGGCGGATTGCGCGATCTGTCGATTAGCCGGGCAGCACTTGATTGGGGCGTGCCGGTGCCGGGCAATCCCAAGCATGTGATGTATGTGTGGACGGATGCGCTGACGAATTACGTCACGGCGACGGGGGTGCTGAACACCGGCGATCACCCGCGCAAACGGTTCTGGCCAGCCCAGGTTCACATCATGGGCAAGGACATCACGCGGTTTCATGCGGTGTACTGGCCAGCGTTTCTCATGAGCGCGGGGCTTGCTCTGCCGGAACGGATCTTTGCCCACGGGTTCCTCTATAACCGGGGGGAGAAGATGTCGAAGTCGGTCGGCAACGTCGTCGATCCGTTCCAGCTGGTGGAGGCCTACGGCTGCGATCCGGTGCGCTATTTCTTCCTCCGCGAGGCGACGTTTGGAAGTGATGGCGGGTATTCGCACGAGGCGATCGTCGCGCGGATGAACGCGGATTTGGCCAACGGGATCGGTAATCTCGCACAGCGATCGCTGTCGATGATCGCGAAGAATTTTGCCGGCGTGGTGCCGGTGCCCGGCGCGTTCACGGCTGAGGATACGGCGATGCTGGCTGCGGCCGACGGGCTCTACGGCAAGGCGCGCACGGCCATGGACACGCAGGCTATCAAAGGGTGGCTGGATGCGGTGTGGGTGGCGATCGGCGATGGGGACCGGTATTTTGCGAGCGAAAAGCCGTTTGACAAAGGGCACAGCCTCGAACGCAAGGGGACGATCTTGTATGTGACGGCAGAGGTCGTGCGGCAGCTTGCGATCCTTGTGCAACCGGCAATGCCGCAGTCGGCTGGACAGCTGCTCGATCTGTTAGGGCAGACGGCCGATCAGCGGATGTTTGCAGCCTTGGGGGCAGGCGGTCGGTTGGCACCGGGCCTGACGCTGCCGGCACCGGTTGGGGTTTTTCCGCGCTACGTGGAGCCCGAAGCCGAAGCACCGCCGCCCAAGCCCGCCAAGCCTCCCAAGGCTGCGAAAGTGAGACAAGAAAAGCCGGTTTGACGGGCTGGGCGGCATCGGCTGCAACGACACGCTTTAATTCGGAACGGCCCATGCTGATCGACCACCACTGCCATCTCGACTTTCCCGATTTCGAGGCAAACCTTGATGAGGTGATCGCACGCGCGCATGCGGCAGGCGTCGCGCAGATGGTGACGATCTCGACGCACATCCGCAGGTTTGATCGCCTGAAAGCGATTATTGAGCGGCAACCGAGCGTGTATGCTTCGATCGGGACGCATCCCCACAATGCGGATGAGGAGCGCGGCATCACGACGGCTGAGATCGTAGCGCTGTCTCATCACCCGCGTGTGGTGGCAATCGGGGAAGCCGGGCTCGATTACTACTATCAAAAGTCGAGCCGGGAGGCCCAGGCTGACGGGTTTCGCGCGCACATCGCTGCCGCTCGCGAGACGGGGCTGCCGCTTGAAATTCACACGCGTGATGCTGACGCTGATACGCAAGCGATCCTGATCGAAGAGCACGCGAAGGGGGCGTTTCCGGCGATCCTGCATTGTTATACGGGCGGGCGGGAGCTTGCGATGCGCGCCGTTGATCTTGGGCTCTACGTGTCGTTTTCGGGCGTGGCCAGTTTCAAAAAGGCAGACGCGCTACGGGCGATTGCGTGTGAGGTGCCGCTTGAGCGCATTATGGTTGAGACGGATGCGCCGTTTCTGGCGCCTGAGCCCTTCCGGGGGCGCAAGAACGAGCCAGCGTTTGTGGCGCACACGGCGGCGGCGCTCGCCAAGGCGCGCGCGATGACGCCCGATGCGTTTGCGCGCGCAACGACGGACAACTTTTATCGGTTGTTTACAAAGGCCCGACGGGTCGAAGCGGGGGTGCCGGCATGAGCCATCGGCTGACCATCCTAGGCTGCGGGTCGTCGGGGGGCGTGCCGCGGATCGGCGCGAACTGGGGTCAGTGCGATGCCAACCAGCCCAAGAACCGGCGGCGACGGTGTGCGGTGCTGGTCGAAAACATTGGGGTGGGCGGGCGCACGACGGTGCTCGTCGACACCGGGCCGGACCTGCGTGAGCAGTTGCTGGACGTTCGGCTGACGGCGCTTGATGCGGTGCTCTATACCCACGATCATGCCGACCATACGCATGGGATCGATGATTTGCGGATGGTCGCCTATGCCATGAAACGGCGTATCCCGTGCCATATGGACCGGGCAACGAAGGCAGCCCTTGAGGCACGGTTTGCGTATTGTTTTCAGTCGCCGGAAGGATCGAGCTATCCGCCGATTTTGACGTCGACGCTGATTGAGCCTGGCGTGCCGATCACGGTTACGGGTCTGGTCGGGTCGATCACGGCCCTGCCTGTGCCGCAGCATCACGGGGACATCGACAGCTTGGG
>JBBRKD010000020.1:0-10653 GCA_038218255.1 Hyphomicrobiales bacterium
AGCGCTGTATGAATTCGTCACGCACCTGGAGCGTGCCTTCCGGCGTCAGCGTCACGACCATCGGTTTTTTGGTCTGGCCGAGTTTCACAGCACTTGTCTTTGGCAGGTCGACTGGAACGCCCGCGACCATGAGGGGCGCTGCCACCATGAAGATGATGAGCAGCACCAGCATCACGTCGACCATCGGAGTGATGTTGATCTCGGCAACGGGCTTGTAGTTGCCCTCGTCGTCATCCCCGTAGGCCGACCCTGATCCGAGAGAGGCTCCCATCACTTGATCCCCTTGATCGGTCGCACCTTGTCGATGTCACCGCGCGACAAGACCTTTGCAAGACCTGTCACCGCTTTGCCCGCCCGCTCCGACGCCTGCCCCAACGCGACCGCCACCATGTTGTAGGCCACAACGGCAGGGATGGCTGCGAACAGGCCGAGCGCCGTCACGAAAAGCGCTTCTGCTATCCCTGGTGCCACGACTGCAAGGCTCGTATCGCGGGATTGGGCGATCGACGTGAACGAATGCATGATGCCCCAGACGGTGCCGAGCAGCCCAACGAACGGGGTCGTCGAGCCGACAGTTGCCAGAAACGGCAGCCCCCGCTCTAGCGCCCGCAGTTCGCCTTTGACCGCCCCGCGCATGGCCCGCTCCAATCGCGCACGCAAGTCGCCGCGCGGCTCACCTGGGATGCTGTCGGTCAGTTCTCCCATCGCCGCATGTGCAACAGCTCCGCCAAGCCCGCCAATGTCAGGCGCTGCTATCCGCCCGTCAGCGGCTTGTGCTTCAAGTGTTGCAATCTCATCGCGCAGTCGCTTGAGCCCGGCGATCTTTTGAAAGGTGATGGCCCACGATGCGACGGACGCCACCACGAGCAGCAGCGCGATGCCCTGCACCACAGGATCGGCGTGCTGCACCATTCCCATCACGGAAAAGTCGCGCCCCATTTCAACCGTCTGCGCCACGTCTTAAACTCCTTGAGCCGCACGGGCTCGATAGCAACTGGCGTGTCGTGGCACCCTGCGTGAGATGTTACTTCGTCAGCGGCGCACCGGCGACCGACGACAACGTCATCCGCGTGAGGCAGTCGCCGACCGGACCGCTGTCAGCCTTGCATTCGATCACATCATTGATCAGCACGCTTGCAACTTTCTCACATGCGAGCCCCTCAAGGTCGAAGAGCTTGACCGATGTTTTGGCGGCTTTCAGCGGCGCGAGATCGACCGCGACGCGGCGGCCGATGATGCCGTCGGGCTGAAACAGCACCAGATCAAGCTTCATGGCCTGATAGACCGTGTCGCTGGCATTGCCGACGACGAGGTAGACCCGGCACCCTTTGTCGTAAGTTTCAAGCTTGTTGAGTTCGAGCTTCAGCGGCGGCGTATCGGCGGCCTGCGCTGCGACCGACGCCATGCACGCGAGCGCCATCGATACAGCGAGCGTCGCGCGCCTGCTCACGATGATCGCACCCAAACTGAGCCTGCAATTCGTCAAACAATCCATCGTGTACGCCCGGACTTTCACGGCAGAGACATCCGACCCGGGAGGGGGGGGTCGAACACGGCCATCTTTGTTGCCCGCAAATCACACCAACAGGCCAACCGGGTCAAGCAAACCGGCGGTTCTAATGTTTCACCTTGCGACCCCCGCACGAAGCACATTACCGCCAATTAGCAGCGCGAAATCGTACCGCGCGACGCCGTAATCATCGACACCACCACAGTTTTCGACACCACGTCTCGTCACGACCATGTTCGACGCCGTCTCGGGGGAGATCTGATTTTGAAACGGATCACGGTTGCACTGGCTACTTGCGCGCTCGTCTGGGTGCCCGGCCACGTATTGGCTCAGCAGCCGCCAGCGCCCCCCCTCCCGTCGGTGACCGTCTCACCGCCAGCACCGACTCCGCCCGCAACTCCCGTGCCCGCAAGCCCACCCCCGGCGGCGGCGACGGCACCGCCGGCTGCGAGCCCGCCAGCAAACGCGGCGACGCCGCAGCCGACGTTGCCACCTGGCGCGCCACAACAAAACGGGGCCGCCCCGGGCATCGCCGTGCCTGAAGTCCAGGTGACGCAACCCGACCCGGTCGTGACGAAACCTGTCGCCCCTCCGGTTGCCTCGGCTGCCAAGAAACCGCCCGTGCGGACTGCCACGCCGACTGCGCCACAGCCTGTGCAGCCCAATCCGTCTCAGTCGCAGCCGATCGCTCCGGCGCAGGCGACGGCAACTCCGGTTTCAACTCCGCCCGCGCCTCCCGTCGGCCAGCAGGTCAATCTCTCACCACTTGGTGGCGGCATCGCGATCGAGAAATACGCAGGCGCCGTCAGTTCGGTATCTTCCGCCGACATCGCCAGTGGCGGGGCATCGAACACAACAGACGCGCTCCAGCAGCGCGTTCCGGGCGTCGTCGTCACCGATTCCAACGGCAATAGTTTCCAGCAGAGCGTCGATTTCCGAGGCTTCAACTCGTCGCCCGTCAACGGAACAGCCCAAGGTCTCGCCGTCTACCAGAATGGCGTGCGCGTCAACGAAGTGTTCGGTGACACGATGAACTGGGATTTGCTGCCCTCGATCGCCATCGCAGACATCTCGATCGTGACTGGCAATCCCGTCTACGGATTGAACGCGATCGGCGGCGCCATTACCATCACCATGAAGGATGGCTTCTCGTTCAACGGCACCGAGATCGACGCTCGCTTTGGATTGTTCGGCCGCAGGCAGGCTTCAATCCAGCATGGGTCGCGTACCGGCAACATCGCGGTCTACGTCGCAGCCGAGGCCATCAAGGACGACGGTTGGCGCGACCGGTCTGACAGCACCGTTCGCCGGGGTTATGCCGACTTTGGCTATAAGGATGCGCGGCAAGAATATCATTTCAACGTGACCGGGGCGTCAAACCGGTTTGGCGCAACGGCTGCGACACCCATCGAGCTCATTACTCAGCGCTACGCCAACGTCTACACATCGCCACAGACGGCTGAAAACAAAGTCGCGCTTTTGAGTTTCAATGGCGCTTACGCGCTCACGAGTACGACTAAACTTTCGGGCAACGTCTACTATCGCAAGTTCAAGCAAAAGCGCGTGGATGGAAACGTATCCGACGTTCAGGATTGCGATCCGGGCGATCCAGCGCTCGCTGGGCTGTTGTGTTTTGACGAGGACGACAATCCGCTCAATCTCGGAACCGGTGGAATCGCGTCACTTGGCCTTGCAAAGTACGGGTCGATTGACCGCTCGGCCGTCGATGCCGATGGCTATGGCGGCTCGGTACAGGCGGTCGAGAAATCCAAGCTATTTGGGCTTGGCAACCAACTGCTGATCGGGGCTAGCGCGGATTTTGGACGGCTGCGATCCACGTCGTCGAGTGAACTTGGGATTATTGATCCTTCCACGTTTGTCGTCACCGGTCTTGGGATCATATTGTCGGATGCGGGCGTTGCTGGCGCTGGCGATACCATCGATTCCATCAAGCCCGTCGATCTCGCCGTGAAGACCAACTATTACGGCCTCTATCTCTCCGACACCATCGATGTCACCGACCGGTTTGCCGTGACGCTTGGCGGCCGTTACAATATCGCCGAAATCACACTGCGGGACCGCGGCGGAATTTCCGCTGAATTGAACGGCAACAGTCGATTTGAGCGCTTTAACCCTGTGATCGGCGGCGCTTATAAACTCGCCCCTAATGCAACACTGTTTGGCAGCTATTCGGAAGCTAACCGCGCGCCGACGCCAACCGAACTCGCGTGCTCCGATCCGGCGCGCCCCTGCCTGCTTGAAAACTTCCTGGCCGCTGATCCCCCCCTGAAGCAGGTTGTCTCGCACACGTTTGAAACCGGCCTTCGCGGGTTCTTCGCCGTGCCCGCGACCAGCGGAAAGTTCGACTGGAGCCTCTCGCTTTATCGCACCGAGAATGACGATGACATCATCTCAATCGCTGCCCCTCAGCAGGGCCGGGGCTACTTCCAGAACGCGGGCACCACGCGGCGTCAGGGCGTTGATGTGGCGCTCGCCTACAAGGATGGACGCTTCTCGTTCTACTCAGGTTACGGCTACGTGGACGCAACGTTCCAGAGTGATTTGGAACTGGCGTCGGCCAATAATCCCCGCAATCTTGATAACACGTGTGCGAACGGCGGCGATGGATGCATCCAGGTTCGCGCTGGCAACAAGCTGACAGGGGTGCCAGCGCACCGGTTCAAGGCCGGATTTGACTACATGCTGACGAACCAGTGGCTGTTTGGTGCCGATCTCGTCGCAGCGTCAGATCAATTCTACCGGGGAGACGAGGATAACAAAAACGCCAAGCTTCCGGGATACGCCGTCGTCAATCTTCACACGAGCTACGACGTTTCGAAAAATATCCAGCTTTACGGCATCGTCAACAACGTGTTCGACAACCGCTATTCGTTGTTTGGAACCTATTACTCGTCGAGTGACTTGAACGCCATTACCGGGGGCACCTTCTCCGACAACCGGACTGTCGTGCCGGGAGCCCCTTTGGCAGCCTATGGCGGCGTTAAAGTAAAGTTTTAAAGTCGACTTTTTTCGCGCGGACTTATCCCCGCGCGATAGACCCGCTCCATACTGACGGCCAACAGGGATTGCGCACCTTTCAAAACAGCGCTTTTCCCATTGGCCTTGTTTTTAGTGGAGCGTTGTGTGACTGCCAATCCATTTTCGAGTCAGGCCACAGGCCTGATCGGGCCCGCCGCCCAACTCGCTGCCATTGTCAAATCTGACACCGCAGACCTTCCGGGCGGCGTGTGCCGGGCGCTGCTCGTCGGCACGGCTGGAACGGCCACGATCATCGATGCGTCTGGCGCGCTGGCAACTAATGTGCCCCTGCAACAGGGGTACAACCCGATCGGCGTCACCCGCGTACAGACCGGCGGCACGGCAGACAATCTGTGGGCGCTTTATTGATGCTCACGCTTGCACTTTCGATCTGGCCCGGCGGCGCAACCCCAGCGCAGGTGGTGCCTCATCCGACCGCTGCGTCGGCGAACTTCGCATCCCCCGCCAATTCCGCATATGTTTTCCTCACAGGACTTTGATCGCCCATGACGCTGCTCGTCAAAGATGCGAATGGCACGACCCAGACCGTCAAGACCAACGACGATCTCAGCGGAACTGCCGGGGCTCCGAGCGCCAATGTGCTCAGCATCCAAGGCACAACGGGCGGCACCGCGCTCACCGTCACCGGGCCGCTGACTGACGCCCAGCTTCGTGCTGCGGCTGTGCCCGTCGCCGTCGCTTTCCCCGCAAGTCAGTCCGTCTCTGCGACGACACCCGCCGTCGCTTGCGTTGATCGCTCTGGTGCCCTGACCGTCGGCGGCACGGCTCAGACGCTGATGGCAGCCAACCCCGCGCGCCGCGGCTACCGCGTGCAGAACCTCTCATCCACGGACTTATGGATCAACGACAAGGGACAGGCGGCCACCGCCGCGCCGCCTTCGATCAAGCTGGTGGCCGGGGCGCTTTATGAAAGCCCGGCCTGGGGCGCGAGCAATGGGTCGATTTCGATCTTCGGTGTCGCAACCGGCCAGGCCTTCGAAGCGATGGAGGCCTGATCCATGCCCTTGAGCACACCCTTTGATCTTTCAACCAAGCTCGACACCGCCGCAGCCAACAGCCTGATTGCTGGGAACACGACCGTCGCCGCCGCTGTCGCAAGCTCGGTCCAACGCGATCCGTTGTCGAGCTTGTCTGGCATCGGCTCCCCGAGCGGCAACGTGCTTGAGGTCGTCGACGCGGCTGACAATATCGTGGCGCGCATCGGGCCATCGGGCATTCTCGAGCTTCATGGCCTGTCGAGTTCGGGTGCCATCACGCTGCCGGCCAACGTCGGCACGGTCGCGCCCACCTTGGTTCCGCTTCAGACGATCAGCGGCGTCGGCGACGTGACGGTCGCCTTCACGGATGCGAACGACAGCGTTTATGGCGGGTATCTCGTGGATGGGACGCCGGTCGGCGTCATCAACGGTGCACTGCAAATCATCGCTGGCCCGCAGGCGGCCACCGCCTACAGCTTCGATGCCGCCACGGGTGCAACATTTGAAACCGCATCCAATCTCCTGCGCATGTTCATCGTCTGGGGCCAGTCTCTGGCGGCTGGCGGCAACGCCAACCCAACGGACCCCCCGGTGACGACAGCCCCGCCGCATCCGGGCTTTGCTCTGATGCTGACCCCCGGGCCCTGGCCGGATTCGCGTGCAATCACCGGCCTCACCGACCTCGTCGAAAGCCGCTATTCCACGACGGCTGAAACCATCTGCTCGCAATTTGCAAAGAGCATGATCGACCGCTGCAACGCCGCACTGGGATTTAAACCCAAATTGCTCATGGCGGTCGCGGCCTCCGGGGGGCAGCCCTACACGAACATCAAACGCGGCACGGCGGTTTTTGCTGAACTGCTGCGCCTTATCTCGACCGCCCGCGCGCTCGCAAATGCGCAAGGCCTGACACTGGAAGTCTCGGCCATCCTCATGATGCATGGGGAGCAGGATTTCGCTGATGGCACCGAGCGTGCGCGCTACCGGCGCATGATCCAGCAGGGCCGTGCGATGATCGATGAGGACGCCCGCCGCATCACCGGGCAACAGCGCCCGGTACGCCTCGTCACCTACCAGACCAATCGCGGCGCTTCGACGATTGGATCTGCAAACCGCATCGCGCTTGCCCAATTCGATGCCGCGGCCGATCCTCTTATTGCGTGCGCCGGACCGCTCTATCATGTGCCGCTTGCGACCGGCGACACGGCCCATCCCTCGGCAGCAGGTTATGCTCAGCTCGGCGCACAATTTGCCGATGCTGTCTTTGCCGATCTTCATGGTGCCACATTCCAGCCGACGCACATCGCGGACGTCTGGTGGCAGAGCGCGACCACGATCCGCGTCCGCTACAACCGCGCCGTCACGCTCGATACGTCCGGCGCCATCGTGGACGCGACAGCGCTCGGCAGTGGCCTCGGCTTTGATGTTACCGATGCCAGCAACGCGCTGACCATCAGCGGCGTTGCCGCTGTTGCAGGCTCATCCGACACGCTCGAAATCACCCTCGCGTCAGCTCCGACCGGCCGACGCCCGCGCCTGTTTTATGCCTGTAAGGTGACCGGCAGCGGCAGTGCCGGTAACCAGACCGGGGCACGCGGCTGCGTTCGCGCCGCGACCAGTTATGCGACGTCCGCCACGGGCGCCACGCTTTACCATTGGGCCGCCGTCCAAGTGCTCGACCTGTAAAAGGACCATCTCCATGACCACGATCATCATCAAGAATCCCGCGATCACGGTGGGCACCACGACGCTTGGCAAAGCGAGCGTCGTCCAGGCCGAAGTCGATATCAACAACCACGCGGCGACACTCGCCTGGTGGCGCGCTGACGTTGGCGTCAACGGGGTGGGCGGGTCGTTCGTGTGGTCGGATCGCAAGAAGCGCCGCCGCATGACGCCGTTTCGCCAGCCTTCCGCCCCGACGCCAACCGCGAGCGTCATCAACGGGCGCGCCGCCCTCGTTTTTGCCAGCGGCGGCACGATGGGGGAGCTCGCCGACCCGGACGCCCAGGCGCTCGTTCCGACGTCGGGCGACTGGACGATCGCCATTGTGTGCCGATGCGCTGCGGGCGCAAACTCAGCCGTGGTCGGCAATAGCCTGCCTATCGCGTCCGCGACCTACGTCTTGCGCCGCAGCGACGAAAAGATCGAAGCGCGGATTGCGGGATCGCAGATCTTCATCACACCCACCGCCTACACCGCAGGCGCTGCCTTCCTGATGGTGCTGAGCTACGAGCAGGCGACGCGCACGCTTGTTTTGCGTGTCAACGGCACGCAGACAAACACAGCAGCCGTTGCCGCCGCCACGAACACCACCGAAAGCACGTTGCATTTGGGTGCGGTTGGCACGACAGCGGCCCAAGGTGCGCCCATGAGCCTGGGTGCGTTCGCTGAAGCGCTGGTGTTTTCAGCCCCGCTCGCGGCGGCTGCCAATGCTACGCTGCTGGCAAATGTCGAAGCGTATCTCAAGACCCGTTATGCCGTGTGACGCGGCGGCCAAATGAGCGGTTGTGGAAGCTGAGTTGCAGCCGCACTAGCCACGCGCACGACTTCGCCATCCACGCGGGCCTGCCCGGATGCAAACAACGATAACGCGTGCGGATAGAGGATGTGTTCAGCCGCCAGCACGCGGGCTGCAAGCACGTCAGGTGTGTCGCCCTCGATCACCGGCACGGCCGCCTGCGCGATGATCGGCCCGACGTCCATTTCGAGCCGCACCACATGCACCGTGCAGCCTACGATGCGCACCCCATCGGCGAGCGCGCGTTCGTGTGTGTGCAGCCCCTTGTAGGCTGGCAGCAAGGCTGGATGGATGTTCAGCATCCGGTCGCGCCAGGCGTCCACGAAATCGGGCGTCATCAACCGCATGAACCCGCAGCACGCCACCAGTTCAACCCCGTGTGCCAGCAAAACCTCGTGCATCGCCGCTTCGAACGCTGGACGGTTTGGATACGCTTTGTGATCGATGGCGACGGCTTGTAGTCCCTGCGCGCGTGCCCAATCTAGCCCCGCAGCGTTTGGCCGGTTGGAAATCACGACGGCGATTTCGGCCGGGTAGGCTGGATCACGCGCTGCGTGCGCGAGCGCCATCATGTTCGATCCGCGCCCCGAGATCAGAATGCCCACACGCTTTTTCATGGGACCATCACGCCAAAGCCAGCTTGCCCGCATACACGACGGCTTCGGCTGAGCCTTTCCCCTTGGCCGAACTCATGTTTCCTGTCCCGGCAGCGATACTTCCTATAACGAGCGGCGCTTCGCCGGCGTCGCGCAGGGCCGCAAGCACCTCGTCGACGCGGGCAAGCTCGGCCACCACCACCATCCCGATGCCGCAGTTGAACGTGCGCAGCATCTCCGTCTGTCCGATCCGGCCCTGGCGCGCGAGCCAGCCAAACACCGGCTGCGGGGTCCAGGCGGTGAGATCGATGTGGGCGGCGAGGTTCGATGGCAGGACGCGTGGGACGTTCTCGCTCAGGCCGCCGCCGGTAATGTGAGCCAAGGCCTTGATCGCTCCGCGACCGCCTCCGGTTGCCTTAAGTGCCGCCAGGATCGGCCTGACGTAGATGCGTGTGGGTTCGAGCAAGGCTTCGGCCACTGTCTTGTCGGGCGCGAACGGGCATGGTGCGAGCCAAGCGAGACCCGCGTCCGCCACCAGTCGGCGGACCAACGAGTAGCCGTTCGAATGGACGCCCGACGATGCCAGACCGATCAAGACGTCACCGACGGCCACGTCCGCGCGCGGCAGGATTTCGCCCCGCTCGACAGCGCCGACCGAAAACCCGGCGAGGTCATAGTCCTTGCCGTGATACATGCCGGGCATTTCTGCGGTTTCGCCTCCGATGAGCGCGCATTGTGCGTCCCGACAGCCAGCGGCAATGCCCGCGATCACGACCTCGGCCACGTCGACATCCAGCTTGCCGATGGCGAGATAGTCGAGAAAAAACAGCGGCTGCGCGCCCGCCACCACAAGATCGTTGACGCACATGGCGACCAGATCGATGCCGATCGTTGCGTGCTGCCCGGTGTCGATGGCGATCTTCAATTTGGTGCCGACACCATCATTGGTTGAAACCAAGATCGGATCGACGAAGCCTGCGCGTTTTAAGTCGAACAACCCGCCAAAGCCACCAAGGTCAGCGTCGGCTCCCGCGCGCACCGTCGATTTTGCCAGCGGCTTGATCCGTTCGACCAGGGCGTTCCCCGCATCGATGTCGACACCCGCATCAGCATAGCTGACCTCGCGCTTGGGCGTCTGGTCGTTGTCAGGCGTGGGATGTGACATGCGGCCTCAAAACCGTGGGAGAGCGTACGGCGACGGTGCAATCCAACTTCCGCCCTATTGCATGGCGCTGTACACGTTGGGCTGACTAGCAGCAAAGCGCGCATGCGGGCAATCGCACCGCTTGCCACTTGTGTGAGCGGTTCGGGCCCGGGGGAGACGATCTTGACGATACGCTGCCACCTGCCGCGCCTTGCCGTTGCCATGATCGGCCTCGCGGGCGCTGTGTCGTTTCTGCCATCGGTCGCAAAGGCCGGCGGGGGGGCAACGACCGTGTTTACGGTCGCAAATTATCCTGTTGAAGCCCGTGCCAAGGACGCCGTTACGGCCAAGAACTCAGCCGTTGCCGACGGTCAGCAGGCGGCCCTGCGCTCGCTGTTGCGCCGCATCGTGCCGGTCACGGCGTATCGCCGCTTGCAAGCCCTGCCCGCCGTCAACGCGCCCGACTTTATCGATGGCGTGGCTGTTCGCGACGAACGCTCCTCGCAAACCGACTACATCGCGACGCTTGATTTCGCGTTCCAGGCCAGCGCCGTCCGCGATTTTTTGCGCCGCAATGGCATGCCATATGTCGATACACAAGCGCCTCAGATTGTGGTCGTCCCGTTGTATCAGGCGCGGGCGGACACACCGTTTGAAGCGGGGCGCGGCGTGTGGTTCGACGCCTGGAAGGGCCTCGATCTTGTCCACACCTTGACGCCGGTTAGGCTCGACGCCTTGAAGCCAGCCATCACGCCCGACGCCGTCCGCGCCCTCATTGCTGGCAAGCCCGGCACTGACCGCATCTTCACCAGCGAATACAAGGCGGACCGGATCGTCGTTGCTCTCGC
>JBBRKD010000021.1:0-10595 GCA_038218255.1 Hyphomicrobiales bacterium
TCGAGCGCTGGCTGACAGCCGAACGCTACACGATGTTTGGTTCAGGCGCGGTCTGGCCCGACCTGGACGCCCGGCGCGTTGAAGCGGTGACCCCCTCGCTCGGCTTTGTGCCCGAGCGCATCCGCTCCGACCGCGCCGACATCTTCCGGATTACGTTGGAGCCCGGCCAGACCATCACCTACGTCGCCGAGCTATCGAGCGAGCGTTTCGCGCGCGTCTATCTGTGGAAGCCGCTCGACTACGAAGTGAAGGTGCGCGATCGCCAGCTGCTGAACGGCGTGTTGCTCGGTGTGACCGGCCTGTTGGCCATCTTTCTGACCGCCGTGTTTGCAGCAAACCACAAGGCCATTTTTCCAGCCGCTGCGTTGGTCGCATGGTGCGTGCTCGCGCATCTGATGGTTGATTTCGGCTTCTTCCACAAACTGTTCCAGCTTCGACCAGACGACAATGCGATCTATCGTGCGGCGACAGAATCCGCGATGGCGGCGTCACTCGTGCTGTTCCTGCACACGTTTTTAGGGCTCGGGCGGGCGCACAGCCTTGTCCGGATGTTGCTGGGATTGTGGATTGCGGGCCAGTTGGCGCTGATCGCGATCGCCGTCATCGACCCTCGCCTGGCGGCAACCTTCGCGCGGTTGTCGTTCATCGGCATTGCAGGAATCGGCGCGTTGCTCATCATCGCGATGGCCCTGCGCAATCAAGACCGAGCCCTCTCGTTGGTGCCGACGTGGATGCTGTTTATCGTCTGGGTCCTGGGGGCCGCCGTCATCCTGACCGGGCGCCTCGCCAGCGACATCGCCGCCACCGGGTTGATCTCTGGCCTCGTGCTGATGCTCCTCATCATGGGCTTTACCGTCACGCAGTTCGCGTTTCGCACGTTGGAGCCGGTGTATGGCGGGGCCGGGCTCGGTGATCAGCAACTGAGCGCCATTGCCGTCGAAGGCGCGGGTTCGGCGGTGTTTGAATGGTGGGCCAAACGCAACGAGATCAAGGTCAGCCCGATCATTGAAGCAGCGCTTGGATTGTCGGCTGGCGAGTTGTCGACCAAGACGACCGACTTCTTGAAGCACGTTCATGAAGCCGACCGCGAACGGCTGATGCTGACGATGGCCGCCGTCCAGGACCGCCCGGGGGCAGTCCTGCATTCAGAATTTCGCTTGCGTCACCGTGACAACAGCTCGCGCTGGTTCGAACTCGAAGCGACGAGTATCCGGGGGGCCGAGCCGCGCGCGTTGCGCTTCGTCGGGCTGTTGCGAGAGACCACAGAAGGCAAGCGCGCCTTTGAACGCGTCGTTCACGACGCGGTTTTTTGCAGCCTGACCGGATTGCCAAACCGTGCCCTGTTCCTTGATCGGCTCCGTGCGCTGACGCAACGTGCACGCACCGACGAGCGCCTGCGGCCCGCAATCATGCTGATCGACATCGACAACTTCCGGGAGGTCAATCTCGCGCAAGGGTTACCCGTCGGCGACAGTCTTCTGTTGACCCTGGCGCGACGCCTGCAGCGGCATGTGTCGGGGCTCGATACGCTGTCGCACGTCAGGGGCGATCAATTCGCCATCTTGATGGACGGCGAACGCGATCAACCCGAACTGGCCCGCGAGGCCGAACGCCTCCGCCGTGCGGTCCGCGCACCGATCAAAATCGCCGGTCAGGATATGGTGATCACGGCATCGCTCGGCATCGCGCGTTACGCTGGCCCCGAGGCGTCCCCCGGCGACCTGCTCGCCCTGGCCGAGATCGCCATGTATCGCGCCAAGCGCGCCGGTGGCGACCGCATCGAACTCTTTACCCCAGACATGCGGTCCGACATCGAAGACAAGGGCCAGATCGAAGCCGACCTGCGGCGCGCCATCGACAAGGGCCAAGTTCGCATCTTGTATCAGCCGGTCATCTACCTGCCGACCGAGGAACTGGCGGGGTTTGAAGCCACAGCAAGCTGGGAGCACGAAAAACTCGGTGTCATCAATCCGGCAACCTTCGTACCCCTCGACGAAGCAAGCGACATCCTAGCCAAGGTCGGCAGCTATCTGTTGACGCGGGCAGCCCAAGATGCCGCGCGTTGGCACAAAGAGTTGCCGCGCATCGAGCGCCCGTTGTTCGTGAGCGTGAACGTGACGACGTCGCACATGTTCAGACCTGAGCTTGCGCGCGAAGTCCGCCACATTCTTGATCGCGGAGTCATTCCCAAGGGCACGCTCAGGCTCGAAATTGCCGAAAGTCTCGTGATCGAAAATCCCGAGCGCTCAGGCGATGTTCTGGAATTGCTCGATGGTGCCGGGGCGGAACTGGCGTTGGACGAGTTCGGCGCGGGCTACTCGTCCGTTGCCAATCTCCAGCGCTTTGCCTTCGACACGCTGAAAATCGATGCGTTGTGTGTCCAGGCGGCCGGTGCGGGCAATGCGCCGGGCGGGGCTGTGGTGCGCGGGCTCGTCGCCATGGCACATGAGCTCAACAAGAAAGTCGTCGCAGCCGGTGTTGAAGATCCCGAGGACGCGGCGTTCCTGCGCGGCATCGGCTGCGCTTATGCGCAAGGGTTTTACTACGGCGAAGCGATGCCCGACCGCGAGGTGCTGCAGCTCCTAAAACTCGTGCGCAAGTCCGAGCACAAGCTGCAGCCGCGCGGCTTCTTGCGCATGACCACCAAGCGTCGCAAGGGGAAAGGGGCCCCAGGGGTTGCAGAAGCCACGACCGCATTGGTCAACGGCGCGTCGCGATCGGTTGAAGCAGACGGCAAAAAGACGCGCCGCCGGGGCGCGCTGCGCAAATCCAACGGAGCAACGCCACCGGCCGACGCACTGCCAGATACGGCCTTGGCACCGGCGTATTTTGATCAGCCGGTTGCCCCCGGCGCAAATGGCCACGGCGCAAATGGCCACGGCGCAAACGGTTACGACGAGAACGGCAATGGGGCAGGACCGGCCAGCTTCGTGCGGTCGACATTTTCCAACCCGCCTTTGCCGTCTGCCCCCGACCCGCATATGATGAGTCTGCTCGCGGGGCTTGACCAATTGATTGCGGCGCCGCCGTTACCGCCTCTTCCGCCATTGTTACCGATAGTGCCGGTGTCGCAAATGCCTCCCGAGTCCCCACCAACACCAGCGTTCCGCGAGGACCTGTCGGTGGTGTTCAATACGGCAGCAGGCGCGCAAGATGCCCTCATCCGGGCTCTGCGTCCGGCCGCGCCTGCCCACGTCGAGCCTGATACGATCGCAGCGCTCGCCGACGCGGTTGGCCGTGCAGAAGCGGTGGGCCAGACAACCCTCGCAGCAACGCCTCCGGTCATAACTCGCGCTGAGAGCGCCCCGCGTATCCGCCCGGCGCGGTTAGCACCCGATCTCTCCAAGTTGCCACCCGGACTTGCCGCAAGCCTCGCCAAGTTGTCGGGTCGTCCCTAGTGGGCTGAAGCGCTCACGGAAAAGAGAGGGGGCGGCTCGCCCTCTTGCGCGTAGCAAGCCAAACGACGGCACGGGGCACGCTTTCCGCTCGCTGGAACCACCTCATGTCGCGTGGCGTATTTTAATCGCAGCACCGCATCACGCGCGGATGAAACCAGCTTTAAGCGTGGCCAGCGTCGGAGACGAGATGGCGCAATTCGATCCCGATCTTGGCAAGGCCGAGGGCATACTTGCGGTCGAGATCAGCCGAGAACACGAGGTCGGGGTCTGCCGGGCAATGCAGCCAGCCGTTCGCCGCCAGTTCCGTTTCAAGTTGTCCCGCTGACCAGCTTGCGTATCCAAGCGCGAGAATAGACCGGTCAGGACCCTCTCCGGCCGCGATGTCCTTCAAGATGTCGACGGTGGCGGTGAGCGAGACGCTGGCATCGATTTGCAGCGTGGAATCGAGCGACACATACTCTGAACTGTGAAGCACAAAGCCGCGCCCGGTCTCAACCGGTCCGCCAACGTGGACCGCCCGATCGCGCAAGGCTTTCGTCACGCCGTCGCCAGCGTCTGGCGTGATGCCGAGGCGCTGGAGCAGCGACGGATAATCAATGTGCCCCGCACGTTGGTTGATGATGAGACCCATCGCGCCATCTTTGGAGTGGGCGCACATATAGACGACGGACTTGGCAAATCGCTTGTCCGTCATCAGCGGCATGGCGAGCAGGAGCTGGCCGTCCAAGTATCCAGCAGACACCGTCTTTTTGGCCCGTGCGCCGGTCATACGTCCCCGTTTTTTCATTCAAGAAGTGTAGCCAAGGTCTTGGGATGTGAGAAGGCGGCTTTTGTGCAGCCCTTGCAAAAATTCAGCAGCTGTTGTCCCCGACGACACGATCTGGTCACGTTGCCAAACGACATGGTCTTAAAGCAGGTAGTCAAAAGGCTTGCTCTGCCCGAGGGCGTCCACAATACGTCGCCCGACGTCTCTTCAATAAACGTCGTTCGGCTCGATGACGTTTCACTCTTCGTCGTTTCACCATGGGGGCTTGAATGATCGTGCGGCTGGCACTTGGAGCCTGCGCCTTTTTCGCCATCGCTGCCGGCATCGAGCGCGCGCAAGCCGCAGAGCTGGCCACGGCCTGGAACGCTGGCAAGCCCGAAACGAAGTCGCGGCTGCTGGCGGGCGTTGCTGCCGGCAAAGCAATGGCTGCGGTTGAAATCGAGCTGGCGGACGGATGGAAGACCTATTGGCGCTTTCCAGGCGATGCTGGCGGCCTCCCGCCGTCCTTCGACTGGTCGAAGTCCGACAATGTCGCGTCCGTCAAAGTGCTCTATCCAGCACCCAAGCGCTTTACAGACGCTGCAGGCGACACGCTCGGCTATAAAGACCGGGTGATCTTTCCCGTCGAGATCGAACCCAAGGATGCGACCAAACCGGTGACCCTCGTCCTCGCAATGGACTATGGCATCTGCCGCGACGTCTGTATCCCCGTCGACAGCGCTCTCACGCTGCCAATTCCAACGGGCAACATAGCGCCGCTCGCTGCTGCAGCGCTTGCAAGCCTTGAGCAGGTTCCCCGGCAGACCCCACGCGCCACCGATCCCAAGCTGATTAAAACCGACGTGAAGTTCGACGCGACACCACCGATCATTGCCATCGAGGCAGAATTTCCAGGCGGCGTGGCCAAGGCGGAGGCCTACGTCGAAAGCCCAAGTGGTTATTATATCCCTCTACCCAAGAGCGGTTCGGCCAAGGATGTCGGCAAGGACCGCCTGCGCTTTGAGATCGACTTGACGGGCGCGGTGGAACCAGCCGACATCAAGGGCAAGACGGCCATCGTCACACTCCTGTCGTCGCAGGGAGCATCACAGACGGCGATCAAGCTCGACTGACCGTGAGCGGCCGCCCGATCCGACGCTCCGCACCTCTCCAAGTTCTACGCAGAACATATCCCAGGACATATTTATGACCATCAAGATTGGCGACAGCCTCCCCGCCGCGACGTTCATCGTCATGACGGCTGACGGCCCCAAGCCGATGACCTCAGACCAGGTGTTCAAGGGCAAGAAGGTGGCGCTGTTTGCCGTTCCTGGTGCCTACACCCCGACGTGCCACAAATCCCACATGCCAGGCTTCGTCGAGCGGGTCGCTGAGATCAAGGCGAAAGGTGTCGACGCGGTCGCCTGCACCTCGGTGAACGACATCTTCGTGCTCGATAACTGGGCGCACGATACGGGAGCTGACGGGAAGATTGCCATGCTCGCCGATGGCAGCGCGGATTTCGCCAAGGCGCTCGGGCTTGAAATTGACCTCACGGCGCGCGGGCTCGGGGTCAGATCAAAGCGTTATGCCATGCTGGTCGACGATGGCGTCGTGAAGGTCCTCAATGTCGAAGACCTCCCCCCTGACCATGGCATTTCGAGCGCCGAAACCATCTGCTCGTTGATCGACCGCTCGTTTTAAACACGCAGATGCGGTTTGAAGGCGCAGGCGTGGTGCTGCGGTTTCGTAACATGTGGGGCGCAGTCTTCGGTGGAAGTGCCTCTCGACCTTGTGCGACGCCCAAATCTAGGTGACGGTGTCAGATCGGTTTTTCGCCGGTCCTGACGTGAGACGTGGAGCAGACTTTGAACACCAGTTCAGCGCAACGGCCGTCGGTGTTTACAGCGCGCGGGTTGCTGGCGATATGCGCCGCAGCGCTGGCGCTGGCCGTGTCTGCCCGTGCCGAAGACATTCCCACGCCTGAAGAGTACACGGCCCATGTCGGTGGAGACGCTCAGATCGTTCCACCCGGTGCCCTTAAAATCGACGGGCAGAGCATGGTCTGTGGTCAGCGCCCGACCGTGATGGATAGCCAACTCGACGATTACGGGGCGGCCTACCCGGGCTTCCTCATTCTCAATCCTCGGTTGCTCGCCAAGACGACGACGCCCGTCAAGATGTGGATCTATGCCCACGAATGCGGTCATCAGTTCCGTGGACCCGACGAAGAGACGGCGGATTGTTTCGCCGTGCAGCGCGGTCGTCGGCAAGGGTGGCTGTCGACCGAGGGCCTCGACGAGATCTGCCGGTTCATTTCGCCAGCCAAGGGCGACAGCATGCATTTTGCGGGCTCGAACCGGTGTTCCTACATGCGGCGCTGCTACGAAGACCCGAGCATCCGTTAAAATATCTATCCCCGTCGCGCGTGAGGCCTGCACAGTTGCGGTGTCTCACTCGCGCGGATATCCGATGCCGTTTTCCATTTACACCCTCAAAGTTCTGGGGCTCGCCGAAACGATCCATCGCTGGTTGGCAACCCTGATGGGGCTCGACCGCGCCAACCGCGAGCGTATTGCCGACTATGCCGAAGCGATCGCAGCAACGCTTGCGCGGGCAACCGCAGCGATTGCGCGCCTTTCGTCAGATCCGCTGCAGTCGGGCGCGCGAGCAGACGCCATTCGCGAACTCGGCCGGATCGCAGGGTATGTCGAGACCATCGTCGCAGTGCTCGAGCAGCACCTTGACGGGCGCAAGATCGCAGGCGTTAAAAGACGGCTCGACACCCTGGACGTTGATCGGCTGGCGCGCGACATTGCGATGGTCGGCGTCGACGGCACCCCCCGTTGGACGGGTGTGGAACATCTGCTGGCTGCTGAAGGCTACTTTCGGGCGCTAGCCGACGGCTTGCGTGCCTGACCATTAGATGGCCTGATGGTTTCTCGAACACACGAGGAGACGACACGTGCAGACGTTCACGACGCTCACTGGAATTGCAGCACCGCTGCCGATGCGCAACGTCGACACAGATATGATTATTCCCAAGCAATTCCTGAAGACCATCCAGCGGACGGGGCTTGGAAAGTCACTGTTTTTCGAGATGCGCTACGATCAGGACGGCAAAGAATTGCCAGACTTCGTGCTCAACAAGCCAGCCTACCGGCAGGCGCAGATCCTCGTTGCGGGCGATAACTTCGGTTGTGGGTCGTCGCGGGAACATGCGCCGTGGGCGCTGCTGGATTTCGGCATCCGCTGCGTCATTGCGACAGAGTTCGCCGATATTTTTTACAATAACTGCTTCAAGAACGGAATTTTGCCCATCAAGCTCGCACAATCCGACGTCGATAAGCTTTTGGACGATGCGAGCCGGGGCGCGAACGCGACCGTGACGATCAATCTCGAAAAACAGGAAATTCGCGGGCCCGATGGTGGGATGATACGGTTCGAGGTTGACGCTTTCCGGAAGCATTGCCTCATGAACGGGCTCGACGACATCGGCCTCACGCTGCAGAAGGAAAAGGCGATCGACGCCTTTGAGGCCGCGAACGCTGCGTCGCGTGCCTGGGCGTAAGTTTTCCGTCACCTTCGCCGTGCCCGTCGACGCCCGCTGGGGAGCACAGTTTGATACCTGCTAAAGCCGTTCACATGATGCTCCGCGTTGCCGACGAAGCCCGCTCGATGGCGTTCTACAATGAAGTGTTCGGGCTCACCATCGCCAATCGAGTGGATTTTCCGACGTTCACGCTCATCTACCTTCGTAATGCATCAACAACCCTCGAGTTGGAATTGACCGTCAACAAGGACCGGACGGAGCCCTACGATATGGGTTCGGGCTATGGTCACCTCGCGTTTGTCGTCGACGACCTGAAGTCAGAACATCTCAAGCTTACGCTCGCCCGGCTAGGGCCAGGCGACATCAAGTCGATGGCGCACGAGGGGCGACCCTTCGCGCAGTTCTTTTTCATGACAGATCCCGATGGTTACAAAATCGAGGTTCTCCAGAAAGGTGGCCGGTTCGTTTGAGCCACAGCCGGTTGAGCAACGGCCACCTGCATGCCAGATGAACAGCCGGTTCAGGGTGGGTTTAACGGGTATATGCGACTGTTACGCTCGCACGTAGTGGGTGCACGATGCCCCATTGGAGAGGACCGCCACCATGATCCGTTCATTTCGCGTCGCCGCAGTGTCGGCCGCCTGTCTCGCCCTCGCGGCTGCCATGGGTTCAGCCACGGCAGCTGACGGATTGAGCTGCGAGTTGCGTGTCGTCAAGCGCGGAGGATCAAAGGGTCTTGAGGCGGTTGTCACGTCTCAACAGCCGGTGAACGGCTCATATCGCGTTTCGGCGACGCCGATGACCGGTGGACCCGATATCGACCAGAGCGGGGCGTTTTCGTCAAAGCCCGGTGGTGCGCTCAGCCTCGGCACCGTCGCTCTGCCGAGTGCGACGACGCGCTACAGCGCCGTTCTGACTGTCAAAGGCAGCGATGGGACTGTCGGGTGCACGACCGGGGCCGACGCCAACTGACAGCTACCGGTCCGAGCGCTCGATCGACTTGATCGCAGCGCGCGGCCGGCCGGACTTTTCTCCGATGTCGCGATCCTGCGCTTCGAGGAAGGCCATGACGGGCGCTTCGCCATCGAGGCCGTCGACCTCCGAGGACGGCACCTTGCGATGGGACGACTGCGAACCGTCCTCGTAGAACACGTTGAACGTCACGAACTCAGTGGTTTTTGCTTTGTTGCGGCGCATGGGTCGGGCCTCGTGTGGCGAATCGGGGGCTGGCGGACCGAACCGTCCGCGGTGAGATCGAAGCGTCAGATGCACCCTCGGCGGCATCGCCGCAACGGTGCGCGCCGTCGCAGCGTCAGTCTGGCTGCGACCCGATCGGCAACTGAACGGCGAGTTCCAAGCCCCCGCCCGCGCGCGACGGCGTGGCAAGCGTGCCACCAAGCGCCCAAACCCGCTCCGCCATGCCCGAAAGCCCAAATCCAGGCGTACTTCCACTTGCAAGCCCAACGCCGTTGTCCCTGATCGAGATCGCGAGCCGGTCGCTTGAAGGACGCCTGATCTGCGCCATAATTTGGCTCGCGCCCGCATGACGCACGGCGTTCGTCAGGCCCTCCTGCACCACCCGGTACACGGTGAGTTCCGTTCGCTCGTCCAACGGGTTAAGCCCCTCGATCGAGAGGTCGATTGTAATGCCGGGATGGCTCTGGCGAAACAGCGCCACGAGCCCGCGCAAGGCGCCCTCAAGGCCAAGCTCGGCGAGCGCGGGCGGCCGCAGGCGCTGAAGGATGCGTCGGTTGACCTGCTGAAGCGCGCTCACATGCTCCAGACTGTTGCGGCAGGTAATCGCGCGTGCCGACGATGCCGTGGATGGGTCGCGTTCAGCGTCCGTTTGGAGCGTGGCGAGGCCGGCTCGAATGGCAAACAGATAGGGTCCAAACTCGTCGTGGAGTTCGCGCGCAAGCTCACGCCGTTCGTTGTCTTCGAGCGTAATCATCTGCTCGGCGAGCGCCCGGTTTTCAGCCCGTATGCGCGCAAGGGCCGTTGCCAGATCGTTGACGTTGGTGCTGATCTCGGCGAGTTCGGGTGGGCCGTGTCCCTCGAGGGCGACTTCGAAGTTTCCCCCAGCCATCAGTTTTAGCGCGTGGCTCAACCGGTTCACAGGGAGCAGCGCTTGCCTCACGGCGAGCGACGTCAGCGTGAACACGGCAGCGATCAGCATCAGTCCGCCGGTCAGAGTATCGGTGACGGCGTCCCAGATTTCGGCGATTTCGTCGGCGGGGTTGGAGGCAATGACAACGGCGGCCGGTGGCATGCCGGGCACCGTCACTGGGATGCGGACAGGGTCGCGCTCGCTCTGCACAAGGCGTGCAAACCAGCCTGGTACTCGCTTGGCTTTCAGCTGCCGACGCACGTCGGGCTGGTCGCGCGAGGCGCTGTCGGTCGTTTCGAGAAAGACCAGCACGTGGCGCACGCCTGAGAGTTTGTCGAGCAGCGCTGCAATGGCGCGCGCCGGATCAGGGTCCGACGGCAATTCCGCAATGGCTGTCTCAACCGTTTGACGTGTGAGCGTGACGATACTCTCGTTTTCGGCGCGAATGCGGGGATTGGCATTCCAGACGAGCACGGCGATATTGGCGGCGAGCGACGCCAGCAGCAAGGTGCCGATGAGCAAATTGAGGCGGGCGTGGATCGACAGGTTCGGCATCGGGCTCACGCGGGTTTGACGTCGACGGGCAGCGCTTTATGACACGATGACCGTCGGCATACTGGCGGCACGCAGGCGGCACACTGGCGGCTGAACGAAATCATTCAACGGACGACACTATGAACGTCCTCATCGTCGACGACCATCCAATCGTGCTCTCGGGGTTCAAGGCCCTCCTGGGCGTGGACACAACGATTGTCGTGACGACGGCATCGTCGGCAGCCGAAGCGATGCAGT
>JBBRKD010000022.1:0-10523 GCA_038218255.1 Hyphomicrobiales bacterium
GGATCACACCACGCTGGTCGCCGCCGTCAAGGCCGCAGGCCTTGTTGAGACACTGTCGGGCAAGGGACCGTTCATGGTGTTCGCACCGACAAACGCTGCCTTTGAAAAGCTGCCCGCTGGCACGGTCGCTACCCTGCTCAAGCCAGAGAACAAAGAAAAGCTCACGAAGATCCTGACGTCGCACGTCGTCGGTAAGGCCGTCATGGCGTCTGCTATCGGCAAGATGGTTGACGATGAGAAGGGCATGCATCCCGTCAAGACGCTGTCGGGTGCGATGATCATCGTGAAGAAGAGCGCTGACGGCAAGTTGACGCTGACCGACGAAAATGGCGGCGTGGCCAATGTTACGATTGCTGACGTTACGCAGTCGAACGGCGTGATCCACGTGATCGACAGCGTGTTGCTGCCGAAGTAACGCGCGTTCGTGGTCTCACGAATGAGTGAATTCGGGCGTTCCGTCTTCCCTCGTAACGCCTGGAAGGCTGGGACCCGCGGATCGCGCACCCCCCTGCTCGCGCATTGCGCAGCGATTCACGGGTTCTAGTTAAATAGCTCAGGCGCGCCAGATGTTTCGCATCATCTGGCGCGCCTGAGTTGTATTTAGTGGTGCTGGATGTGGCTCTCATTGGGCAAGCTTTGGCAGTTGAGGAGCCGTGCCTGGTCGCTGCCGCACTTGCGTTTGACGGTATCTAAGTTGCGGCAGATCCTGTCGAAGTGTGGATCTTTCTGGTTTCTCTGCGTCAATTTTTGACCATAGCCGCCGCGTGTAAATTGGCGTTCCGCGTCGGCAAATTCAAGCTCGCGATGCAGCCCAGGCGCGCCACATCCCAAGCCCTTCAGAAGTGATTTTCCAGAGTGTACGGCTGTTAAAGCGGCCCTTGACATCACGCATGGAGCGTGAGAACATTAAAGGAACATCAAAGCGATGTGGTTGACCGGCCACGTCCACAACGCTGCAGTCTCGCCCGTCTGGTGGATGATCTTGCTAGACAGGCGTGGTGGACAATATCGGTGGACAATCGGAATGGGGAGCGTGCGGCGCCGGTGGGTGTGGTTATGTTGCGATGCGTGTACAGCCTGGGCGTTAGACGATCAGGTCAGGCTGCAGGTGGGCCGCAGGTGGACTGTGAACTGGCTAAGCGCGAGGGAACCCCCCGGCGCGTCGTATGCAATTAAGCCGTATGAAAAAGGATACTCGTGATGGCTGGCTCCGTGAACAAAGTGATCCTGATCGGCAATCTCGGAAAAGACCCCGAAATTCGCCGGTCGCAGGACGGTCGGCCGATTGCGAACCTGCGGGTTGCGACGACGGAAACGTGGCGTGACAAGGCGTCGGGCGAGCGCAAAGAGAAGACGGAATGGCACGCGGTTGTGATCTTCAACGAGAACCTGTGCAAAGTCGCCGAGCAGTATCTGAAGAGGGGCGCGAAGGTCTACATCGAGGGGCAGCTGCAAACCCGCAAATGGCAGGACCAGTCGGGCGCCGATAAGTATTCGACGGAGATCGTGCTCCAAAACTACGGTGGCACGCTGACGATGCTCGATGGCCGCCAGGGCGCGGGCGGGATGCAAGAGGGCGGGCAATCCGACTATGCGGCCGGCGATGGCGGCTATGGCGGAGGCGCATCAGGCGGGCGTGAACAGGGTGGGCGTGAACAGGGCGGCGGGTCTCCGGCCTATGCTGCGCCACGCAGCGCACCCAAGCCCGGTGGCGCAAGCAAACCGAGCTTCGACAAGGCGCTGGACGACGAGATCCCGTTCTAGGGTCCTGTGGCGAGGTCTCTCTAGCGAGGTCTGGGTCGCAAGCGATCAGAGCTGCGACCGCTTCGCCAAATGTTCGGCCATGCGGTTGACGGCTGCGATCTGCGGGGCGGCCCTGGTCAGATAGTCAAAGCCCGTGTAGCCCCACCAGTCCCAACAGCCGAGCGGGTTGACCAGTGCATCCGCCCGCGCCTCGGGAAAGAGGATGATCAAGCGGTTGGTGTCAGCCCAGGCTGCAAAGCCGGTTCCAACGACGAACGCGTCGCCGGAGGCGTTGCGGTTCTGCTGGCAGCCGTGGAAGGCGATGTGGATGCGGCAGCCCGGAGTTTCACGGCAGGCATTGGGCACGTAAACTGAGCCGGTGTCGGCAAGCCCGGCTGTGCTCTCGTCCTTCGTGAACGGGCGCTGGTCGAACTCGGACAGCGTGCCTGCCGAAATGGCAGACTTCGGGAGCAGCGGGCCATAGATGTGAGCGAGCAAGTCGCCAGCCTGATCATATCCGCAATTCACGATAAACGGCTTGGCTGAGCGTTCGCAGTCGGCCGACTTGGGTTCGGCCACAAAACCGTGACCCGCTGGCAGGTTCGGTCCAGTCTTGATCTGTATCTTGGGTACGCCAACGCGCAAATAGACTTCGGCAGCTGCGACTACGACGTCATGGGCGACGATGGCGTCCGACCCGCCCGAGAACAGATAGACGCGATGGGACTTCAGGTTGGCAATCGGGTCGATCCGGGCATCGGCGGCGAGCGATCGTGCGCGCTCGGCCAGGCCAGCAGCGTCTGGGATGCCGTACCACTGAAGGGTCGCGAGCATGCAACCGTTGATGGACTGCGAGGCATTCATGGCGAGCCTCGCGGGTGCTGGAAGAAAACTGCCATACATCGCCTCCGCACAGCCATACGGCCCACCCGCGATGATCGCGGCGCCGATCACAGAGCTGGAATGGGCAAACTGATATTGCCCGGCCATGTAGGCCCCCGATGAAATCCCAGAGACTGACGTTTGCGTCGCATCAGCACCAAGTGCTGGCAGCGGAACCGGCTCGGCCGCATGGACGACCGTTGCGGTCGCAAACGCGAGTGTTAATCCGGCAATCAACTGGAACATGGAACAGGAGCCTTCACGAAACGGACGCCGGTGGTCAGCGCCAAACACCAGCGCCACACGGGAGGGTCGCACAATCCGTGCCATGTCGAGAAACCGTTTTCCGCGCACCCATCGCCACCAGGGCGCCAGCGCCTCGCGCACCGATGTCATGGAGGGCAAAGACGTTGTGATATTAGGGGCACAATCATTGTCTCATCAGCACCAACCGGAGCCAAATGCGCGCTCCGAGGCGGGCGCTGGCCTTGTGGCTCTGAGCGTCGAGGGCTACGTTCGGTCAACAGAGTCGCGCCGCAACTCAAGGATACCAGGGTGACGCAGATCGGACATCTTTCGAGCCCGTCGCAGACGCGAGCGACTGGCAGGCTGGCAGTCGGCAGACCGTTTACCAGCAGACTGGCTTCAATGGCAGCCGCGCTGGGCTTGCTGACCGGGGTCGGGTCGACTGCCGTTGCAGCAGGAGACGCGGCACCACCTGCCGGCACAGCGCCAGGACTGATCGTCACGGTTGGCGGCTATGCGCTCTATGAGCCGGATTTTGAAGGCGCCAGCGAGTACGTCTTCGGGTTCCGCCCGGTCTTCAATATCCGCCGTGAGGGCGCGCGCGTCTGGCTTGATATTCCCGACGACGGTCTCGACTACGAGTTGTTTGAAACGTCGAACTTCCGGGCTGGAATTGTTGGCAATTTCCGCTACTCGCGCGATATCAACACGCTCGATCGTGGCTTCAAAAAAGTCGGCAGTGTCGAACTCTCGCTTGAAGCAGGCGCGTTTGCCGAATACTGGCCAGCGGACTGGCTCAGAACCCGCGTAGAAGTGCGGGCTGCCGTCATCGGCGCACGCGGCGTGGTTGCAGATTTCGGGGCTGATCTCGTGTCGCGGCCCAACGACCGGCTCATCGTGACGGTTGGCCCCCGCATGTCGCTCGCCGACCAGGACTTCATGAATGAGTACTATGGCGTCACGCCGCAACAGTCGGCCAACACCGGTATTGCGCGCTACAACGCCAACGCCGGGTTCCGCTCGGTCGGCGTCACGACCAGCTCGCAGTACAAGTTGACCGAGAACCTCACGGGCATCGCATTTGCCGAATACATTCGTCTGGTCGGGGCCGCAGGCGACAGCACGCTGATTGATGCGCGGGGGTCCGCAGACCAGTTCCATTTCGGGCTTGGCATGAAGTATTCGTTCCACGTCGACTGGTGAGCACTGATCAGCAATAGCACTCAGCAGCGGTTTGCACAGGATTGAACGGCTAAAAAGCAGTTCGCACGCGCGGCCTGGAGCTGATCTCGCCCGTCCCTAAACGCCAGCCCCCGACCCTGGTCACACGCTTGCCGCTCAAGGTCACATTGCGAGCGGCACACGGCGCGTCGACCGGCCTGCGGATCCACCAAGGGCTGCGTCGGCGGTGATGCCGACCGAAGTGGTGATGCGCGCGTCTTGCCAGTTTCGGCTTTGACAGTGGCGGCTTTGACAGTGGCGGCTTTGAGAGTCTCGGCCTTGCCCGCCTCGACCCTGCGCGCCTCGACCTTGCGAGCCTCAGCCTTGCGAGACGGGGCCTTGCGAGACGGGGCCTTGCGAGCCTCAGCCTTGCGAGCCTCAGCCTTGCGAGCTGTGGGCTTCGTGCCTGTCGTTTCGACAGTCGTACCATTGGGTTCAGCCCCCGCGCGCACGGGGAGAACGCCGACCAGCGCAAGCCCGATAGCAACCACGGCCAGCGTCTTCATCAAATGATGGATCATCGGATGGATATAGCACACTGCGGAGGCGCGCACAGCCGTCGCCGCCTTGCGTTCGCCGCAGCGGCGTGGCTCGGTCGGCGGCAAGTCTAACCTAACAAGGGTCACAAGCATGGCCGCGATCGCGCCCGATATCGCCAAGGTTGAAGCGGCGATTATCGAGATCACCAATACGGTGCGCACCGAAGCTAAGCTTGGCGCGGTGGCCGTCAGTCCTCAGCTCACGAAAGCTGCGCGCGACTACGCGGCCTTGCTGGCACGCACCGGAAAATTCAGCCACGACGCCGACGGCACGCTGACCGGTCGGACAGAGCGTGCGGGCTATACACATTGCCTGATCGCTGAAAATCTTGCGTCTCACCGTGACAGCCGCGGGTTCGAGAGCCGCACCCTTGCGAAATCAACCATGGAAGGGTGGTTGAACTCACCCGGCCACCGCCAGAACCTGATGACCGGCGAGGTGACCGAGATCGGCGTCGCGGTTGCCAAGACAGCCGATGCCGTCCCGCAATACATCGCGGTGCAGGTGCTCGGGCGACCGCAGTCGGCAATGGTGACGTTCCATATTTCAAACAGCGCAACAGCCGCCGTTACCTCGACCTTCCAGGGGAAAAGCCGCGAGATCGCGCCGCATCTCTCGCTGACCATGCAGGCCTGCTCGGGAGGCCAACTCACACTGAAGCCCGTCAGCGGCAAAGGCACGGAAGCTAGAATCGAGGTGGCGGACGGGGCAAGCTATGTGGTGACGGGCGCTGGCGACGGCGGCGCGGTGCGCGTCGAGATCAAAAAGCGCCAAACCGTGAAATGACGCGTAACTCCTTGAGTTCAACAGACGTGGAGACCACCCAATGGCACGCCTTCTGGTGATTGGAGCCTCAAGCGGCATCGGCTTGGAAACCGTCAAGGCTGCGCTGGCGGCTGGCCATACCGTGCGGGCGTTTTCGCGCTCGGCGAGCAAGATCGCCATCGACGATGCGTATCTCGAGAAGGTCGATGGCGACGCGCAGGACGCGGCGAGCGTTACGCGGGCGCTGAACGGACAGGATGGTGTCATCCAATCGCTCGGCGTTGCCTTGACGCCGCAGACGGTGATCAGCGGCACGTGGCTGTTTTCGGATGCAACCCGCATTCTCGTCGACGCGATGACGGCTCATGGCCCGCAGCGGCTGGTGGTCGTGACGGGCATCAGTGCCGGCAACAGCCGCGAGGCACTGGGACCACTGGCAGCGCTTGCGTTCCAATTGTCGCTTCGGCGCATCTACGACGACAAGGACGTGCAGGAGATGATCGTCCAGAAATCCAAGCTCGACTGGACGATCGTGCGGCCGGGGTTTCTGACCAACGGGACTGAGACCACATGCCGGGCGCTGCTCGACCCGAAGGAGTGGCGATCAGGACCCGTCTCGCGGGCGGCGTGCGCGCAGTTCATCATCAAGCACTTGAACGACCCAGCTTACATCCGGCAGACGCCGCTGCTGATCGCGTAACCCCTCATCCCGCAATCAAGGCACCGGCGACCAGCGAACAGGCTCCCGCAAGCACACCATGGGCGAGCTTGCGGCCACTGACGAAGAAGACGGCAATTCCGATGCAGAACGCGCCGACCCGCACGCCGGGCGGGAGCAAGCCGAGGGCACCGGCAGGAAACAGCGTCAAGCGCATGATGAGGGCCGCAACGAGCGCGGTTGCAACAGCGCGGACCCATTCAAACAGCGGGCTGTCGATGTCGAGGTCGCGGCCCAGAAACACGCCGAGCCAGCGCCAGGGTTCATGGAAGACGATGGCCATGCCGAGCAGCGCAAAATAGCCCCACAGGCCGTCAGGGAGTGCGGTCATGGCGAGCCCGCCGGCGCACGTTGCCCGACTAGGAACGCGAGCGTGCCACCGATCAAGCCGGTGAGTAGCAGGTCAAAGCCTGGAGCTGCGAGGAAGAAGATCGGGCCAAGGACGATGCCTGCGGCGAGCGCCGCGCCATCGGTGACTTCGCGCGTGTTCAGCAAGAGCGACATGGTGAAATAGAGCGGCGTCATGAACAGCAATGCTGAGGTGAACAGCGGCGGCACGTTGCCAGCCAAGCCATAGCCGACGATCGTGCCGGCCGTGAGTGTCAACATCAGCGCGGTCCCAAGGCCAAAGAAATGCGGCAGGCGCAATCGTTCGGGCAGCGCGGGCAGGCGGCGGAAGGCCTCCGTCCAGCCGGTAATAGCAATGAAATGGGCCGCGATCAGATACTGCCAGCGTGGCACGCCAGGCGCGCGCAGAAAGGGCATCAGGCTGACCATCATCGGCAGCAGGCGGATGGCCGTGAGCGAGATGGCGAAGGCCCCCGCGAGCAAGGACGCTCCGCGCGCAAACTGGTCGATGAGCACGACTTGGGCGGGCGTCGCGTAAAGGACGAGGGACATGAACGTCGCGTGGCCGAGCGAAATGCCAGAATCGTGCGCGAGGGCGCCAAAGCCTGCGCCGGTGGCCCCGAGGATGAAGGCTGGGACCTGCGTGGCAATCCCCAACCCCTGCCGGAACGCTTGCATCGGTGACGCGTCGAGCGCCCATGCGGGAGCTTTCATTGTCGCGCTCAGCATCGCAGGCGGAGCGGGCGCAAGGATGACTGTTCGGTCAGGCTGCTCTGGGGGCAAGTGTGGGGGCAAGTGTGGGGGCACGCCGTTATCGAGGGACATCTATCACGCTGGTCAGGCTCCTCTTGGATGCGGCCGGAGCCCACGCTGACGCTGGTCGCTGGCACACCGTCATGCGAAACAACCCGTGCAAAACAACCCGTCGGCAGGAGACGGCCGCACCCGAACGCGGCGCCGTCAGCCCGCCAGCTTGAAGCGCGCCAGATGATCCTCCCAGGCGAGCGCCTGACGGACAATGGCGTCGAGATCTTCGTTGCGGGGGTGCCAGTCGAGCGTTCCGCGCAGCTTGGCTGACGCTGCGACGATGGAGGCTGGATCGCCCGGGCGGCGGGGTGCCAGCCGGACATCGAACGTGCGACCCGAGACGCGTTTCACGGCATCCAAGACCTCAAGAACCGAATAGCCCTTGGAATAGCCGACGTTGAAAATGTCGCTCTGACCGCCAGCCCGCAGGTATTTCAGTGCGGCTGTGTGGGCGGCTGCCAGATCGGACACGTGGATGTAGTCACGCACGCAGGTGCCGTCGGCGGTTGGGTAGTCGGTGCCGAACACGTCGATGTGGGAGCGCTTACCAAGGGCTGTCTCGCACGCGACCTTGATGAGATGGGTGGCACCCGCCGTCGATTGCCCGGTGCGACCCTTCGGATCGGCGCCAGCGACATTGAAATAGCGCAGCGCGGTGTAGTGGAAATCGTGGGCGCGCGCGGTATCAGCCAGCATGATCTCGGTCATGAGCTTGGACGAGCCGTAGGGCGACATGGGGGCTGGCAGTGCCATTTCAGAGACGGGGGTCTCGATCGGATTGCCATAGACGGCAGCGGTGGAGGAAAAGATGAAATGCTTGACGCCGGTCTGGACGGCAGCCTCGATCAAGGCGCGCGATTTGACGGTGTTGTTGAGATAATAACCGAGCGGATCGGCAACCGATTCCGGCACGACGATCGAACCGGCAAAATGCACGACAGCCGAAATCTCATACTTGCGCATGACCGTGCGAACGAGCTCGGTATCTCCAACGTCGCCGACGACGAGCGTGACCTGCGGCGGCACGGCCCAGCGAAACCCGGTCGTGAGGTTGTCGATGACCACAACCGTTTCGCCAGCGTCGAGCAGCTCCCACACCATATGGCTGCCGATAAAGCCCGCGCCACCCGTCACCAGAACCGTCATGCCCGTGAACTCCACATCAAAGAGACGCCGCGCGCATGCCGCAGGGCCCCGACAGGTCTTTCCCCGCCGGGTTGCATACGCGTATCTTGCCAACCTAGCTAAAAATTCTCAAAACGGCGCTAACGTCGGTGTCGCGCGTTGCAATCTTTACAATTCGCTTCGTTCAGCAGTCCACTCAGTCCACGCAAGCCACTTAATCCTCACAAGACACTGGAGACCGATCGATGTCAGCGGCCAAGAAGCCCATCCGCAAAGCCGTATTCCCCGTCGCAGGGCTTGGAACGCGGTTTTTGCCAGCGACCAAGGCCATGCCAAAGGAAATGCTGACCGTCGTTGACCGGCCGGTCATCCAGCACGTGGTCGACGAGGCGCGGGCCGCTGGCATCGAGCATTTCATCTTCGTGACGGGTCGCAACAAGGGCGTGATCGAGGATCATTTCGACAGCCAGTATGAGCTGGAGCACACGCTTGCCGAGCGCAACAAAAAGAACGAGCTTGAGTTGCTGATGCGAGACTTGCCGGGGCCGGGGCAAACGAGTTTCACCCGTCAGCAGGCCCCCCTTGGGCTCGGACACGCGGTGTGGTGTGCGCGCGAGATCGTGGGCAATGAGCCGTTCGCACTGCTCCTGCCGGATATGTTGCACCACGCCGACACGCCGTGCCTTGCCTCCATGATGGACGCCTACAACGAATTTGGCGGCAACCACATCGCGGTGTCGCCGGTGCCCGAAGACCAGACCCACATGTATGGAATTGTGGGCGTGACCGACGCCAAGGCCCGTGTCTCGGCAATTACCCAGATGATCGAGAAGCCTGCGCGCGGCAAGGCACCCTCAAACCTGCACATCACGGGCCGTTACATCCTGCAGCCGGAAATTTTCGAGCTGCTCGGCACGCAGGAGCGCGGGCAGGGCGGCGAAATTCAGCTCACCGATTCGATGATCAAGCTGCAGACCGAAAAGAAGCAGTCCTTCCACGCGGTGCGCTTTGATGGCGACATCTACGATTGCGGCTCCAAGATCGGGTTCCTGACCGCAAACATCGCTTATGCGCTTGCGCGCGACGATCTCGGCCCCACCCTCAAGGCCGAATTGCGAAAGCTGAAAAAGCTCATGTAACCGGCGGTTCGGGCTTGGTCACTGGCGAAGGCGCGGTCTCAGGTGACGGCAGGGGGGCATCGTGCAAACCGCTGCGCTTCAGCGGGTAGGCGGCTGATGCATAGAGCGAGCGCATTCCGGCCTGGTCGAACCGCTCCTCGTCCACTTCGAGAAACGCGCCCGCGAGCATTTCCGGTGGCATCACTTCGATGGCGTAGTGGATGGCGTCGGCGGCGGTATCGAAGCGCTTGTAGCCGACGCCGCGTTGCTTCGACATGCGGTTCGAGCGCGGAAACAACTCGGCTGGCGTCGCGTAGTCGAATGTGGACATCTGACTGACCTGTGGGCTGACCTTTGGACTGACCTGTGGACTGACCTTTTGGGTCGCGGCGGGCACGCGGGGGCGGGGCTCAGCGACCGCCAGTGCTAGTAGCGTAGCTGGAAACGGCGGGTTTGGGGCAAAAAACGCATGAGCTGTTCGAGCAACGGCGCTCACCGGCGGATGCGCACGCCCATGCGGATTTCGTCGGTGTCGTAGCTGGCGTTGGCCGCATTGCTCATGAAGTTCGTGTGGGCATAGCGCCCAAAGAGCGCGGTTTCGCGGTTCAAGAAATACTCAGCACCGAGCGTGGCGCGCAGCTCATTTTCTTCGAGCGCACTGCCGATGTAGTCAGACGTCGTGTAGGTCAGCCCGCCGGTCGCGATGACATAGCGCGTGAAGGCATGGCGGGCTTCGAGGCCGACCGATTGCACGCGGACACCGCCGACGCCGACGCTCGTTGTCTCGGCGACATCCGAGCGCGCGTTGAAGGCGACCGAGGTCAGTTCGGTTGGCCGCCAAGTGACATTCGCGTCAAGAATGACGCCAGACACGTCTGGCAAGCTGGCATCCGACGGTCGCTGCGTGCCATAGCCGACGGCGGCTTCGCCACGGAGGAACGTGCCCGTGTTGCCAAACGCGGGGCCGACGCGGGTGCGCTCGCCGGTGGACGAGCGGTTGATGCCCGACC